>SCQA01000209.1 GCA_004298725.1 bacterium | reverse complement strand
CCGCTAAAAAAGAGTCGGCCGCGGCGTTCGGCGTGTCCGAGGTATTTCTTGAAAAATACCTTGACAGGCCGCACCACATAGAATTTCAAATATTGGCCGATAAATTCGGCAACACCATACACCTTGGCGAAAGGGACTGCTCCATACAAAGGCGGCACCAGAAGGTAATTGAAATCACACCGTCGCTAATACTCGATTCCGCCTTGCGCTCTAAAATGGGCGAAGCCGCCATAAAGGCCGCCAAAGCCGCTAACTACACCAACGCCGGAACCGTCGAGTTCCTTGTTGACGAGCGCAGAAACTTTTACTTTCTTGAAATGAACACGAGAATTCAGGTCGAGCACGCCATAACCGAGGAAACGACCGGCATAGACCTCGTTAAAAAACAGATAGAAATAGCCGCCGGAAAGCCGCTTGAGCTGAAACAGGAAGACATAAAAATAAACGGCTACGCCATAGAGTGCAGAATATGCGCCGAAGACCCTAAAAACAACTTCATGCCGTCGTTTGGCAGGGTTACGGCGTACTACTCTCCGGGCGGCATAGGCGTAAGGATAGACGGCTCAATATACAAAGACTTCATAATACCGAGCCACTATGACTCGCTCGTGGTCAAGCTCATTGTCAGAGGCTCCACGTGGGACGAAACCGTAAGAAGAACGCACAGGTCGCTTGATGAATTCGTCGTGCGCGGCGTAAAGACAAACATTTTGTACCTTAAGAATATAATGAACGACCCTGACTTCAGAAGCGGCAACTTCGACACCGGCTACATTGACAGAAAGCCGGAACTGATGCAGTACAAAGAATACCGCGCGCCTACGGACGTTGTGGCGGCAATTGCCGCGGCCATAGCGGCGCACCACGGGTTTTAAAAAAGTTATCAGTTAACTGTTATCGGTTAAAAGTTATCAGTTTAAGTTTTTTTGTGGTTTATCAATAACAACCGCCGATAACCGTTCTCTAATAACAGATAACTGTTAACTATTTACCATATTTTCAACGGAGGCTTTTTTAACGTGCCTGACAATAAACACAAAAAAGGGGCTGTAACGCCTCAGCCTGCAAAAAATAACGGCAATAAAAAAGGCGCGGTCTCCGAGGCTCCGAAAAAGACGTGGATTACAGACACCGTACTGCGCGACTCGCACCAATCTCTTCTTGCCACGCGCATGAGAACCGTTGACATGATAGAGCCCGCTAAGATGCTTGACAAGGTCGGCTTCTGGTCACTTGAAGTCTGGGGCGGCGCCACGTTTGACGCGTGCCTGCGGTTTTTGAAAGAAGACCCGTGGGAGAGGCTTAAAACGCTTCGCAAAGCAATACCCAACACGCGCCTTCAGATGCTCCTTCGCGGGCAGAACCTCGTCGGCTACAGGCATTACCCCGACGACGTAGTAAGAAAATTCGTCGAGCGCGCCGCGAAAAACGGCATTGACGTATTCAGAATATTCGACGCGCTTAACGACCTTAGAAATATCGAAGTGGCGGTCAAGGCCGCCAAAGACACGAAAGCGCTCGTAGAAGCGACCATCTGCTACACAACAAGCCCGGTGCACACGCACGACGGTTTTGTTGACATGGCCGTTAAGCTTGAGGCAATGGGCGCGGATACAATATGCGTAAAAGACATGGCCGGACTTTTAACGCCGTGGGCCGCTTTTGACCTAATCGGTAAAATGAAGCAGAAGGTAAAATCCCCGATACACGTTCATTCTCACGACTCATCCGGCCTTGCCGCGATGAGCTATTTAAAAGCCATAGAGGCCGGCGCCGGAATTATTGACACGGCCATATCAAGCCTTGCCTCGGGCAC
Organism: bacterium; assembly: GCA_004298725.1. Lineage (GTDB taxonomy): Bacteria > Desulfobacterota > GWC2-55-46 > GWC2-55-46 > GWC2-55-46 > SCQA01. The sequence continues at coordinate 587 of SCQA01000209.1, read as the reverse complement.
GTCTCAGCCGCCTACGGAATCAATTGTGGCCGCTTTAAAAGACACGCCCTACGACACCGGGCTTGACCTCGCGCTTCTAAGCGACATAGCGGACATATTCAGAAACATCAGGAAAAAGTACAAAAAATTTGAAAGCGACCACACCGCTATTAATACCAAAACCCTTGTGGCACAGATACCCGGCGGCATGATATCAAACCTCGCGCACCAGCTTAAAGAGCAAAACGCCGGCGACAAGATGCACGAAGTTTACGAAGAAATACCGCGCGTCAGAAAAGACATGGGCTACCCCCCGCTTGTAACGCCTACAAGTCAGGTAGTCGGCACTCAGGCGACGCTTAACGTGCTGATGGGCGAGCGCTATAAAGTAATAACGAGCGAAACACGCAATTACTTCAAAGGCCTTTACGGCACGCCGCCCGGCCCTGTTGATGAAACCGCCCGTAAAAAGGCGATAGGCGATGAAAAGTCCATAAAATGCCGTCCGGCTGACCTGCTTGAACCGGAGCTTGACAGGCTTACGCGCGAACTTGACGGCAAAGCCAAATCAGTTGACGACGTTCTCACTTACGCGCTCTTCCCCATAG
>SCQA01000208.1 GCA_004298725.1 bacterium | reverse complement strand
CCTTTTAACACAGTGCCGTTTAAATGGCATCGTGTTTTGTGTCTTGTGTTACTTGTTGTGGCAGGTTCTGCATACGCCTGAACCAGCGTTGCCGCCGACCCTTCTGAGGAAGAGACCGTCTGCCTTTGCTACGATGTTGTAGTCAGACTTCTGTGTGTTGTTAAGGTCAATGTTGCTAAGGTTCTTGAAGTGTGGATCGTGGCAGGAAGCGCACTCAACCTTGCTGTTTCTGAGAAGGTCGCTGATCTTAGCAGTGTCGGATACGAATCCTTTTACCGCCCACTTGTTCTGGCTGAGGTTTGCGCTAAGCTCAGTAGAGTTGGTGGTTGAGAGCGCAAGACCGGCACGGAGGTCTATAGAGCTGAGGTCCGTTGTTCTGGCCCTGAGAGACGCTCTCTTTACTGTGTCTGGCGCACCGCCGGCTACGTCGCCGTCGCTGTACTTGACTGACATCGGATGATCGTTGGAAAGGTCTCCGCCGGCGTTGCCGATATCAAGCCTTGGTTCGCTGGCTTTATAGATACCGTTGCCGCCCATCTCGTCTATCATGAGAGGACCTGAGGCGCCTGTCATGCCAAACACGTTTGAAGCGTTGCCGTATGTACCGGCAATTTTAGAACCGACAAGTACGTCCGGACCAGGGCCGTTTGCTATGTTGTCAAAGGTGGTTACGCCGTCATGACAGGACAAGCAGGCAAGCGTTACGCCGCCGATGTCACCGTTGTTAATGGTTGTGCCGCCAAGCGTGGTGCCATATGCGGTAAATGCCGTTACAGTAGACTGCCTGTTCCACAGAGGCGCTACGTTGCCGTTTTGCGTGCCTGTTACTGAATGGTGAGGCGTATGGCAAAATACGCATATTTCCGACGTGCCGTTTGCATGTCCAACGGATGTGGTGTTGTCAGCGCCGGATGAGTGTATGAAGTTACCCATGGAACCAAGGTTGTGCTTTGTTTCATGGATACCGTTTGCTGAGTCGCCTACCGCGTAAGCAGAAACGTCGTTAATGTTTTTTCCGACAGTGCCGGTAAGGCCTGCTGTGTATGATGCTGTTGCAAATGCGTTGCCTGCTACAAGAGTGAAAGATGCCGCAAGGGCGATGGCTAAAAATCTCTTCATGTGTTTTGCTCCTTTATGTATTTGGGTGGTGTTCAGCAAATATTGTTGTTCGCTATTGCTGTTGCGTGAGAGGTATTAAGGGAGGTGCAAAAAAAAAGCCCCAATACTACCCGATACCTGCTTCGGTAGTACAGAGGCTCCATCGCCTGTATATGTCAGTTAGCCGTCATTAGCTATACCGACCTGTTCTGTTGCTATTATTATACTACTAAATTAAAATCTGTCAATAGCAAAGTTAATGTATTTTTAATTTTTAATCTGGTGCCCTGTTTTAACTATTTTTTGAAATGGCGGGTCAAGCAGGATATAGGACGGAACCATATATAATAAATAAGTTCATTTTGACGGCATGGTATTTTTTTCTTTCTCCCCTCTTATGGAGGGCAGTGTGTAGCTCCTTATACTTCTCCCCCAAAGGGGAGAAGGCCGGGTTGAGGGGTTATAATTACCAATCATCGGCAAACAGGTCTGAAGACTTGCTTCTACGAAGAACTTAAAAGTTGCCATCTTCAATATACAAGGGTGGGGTGATTCTGGAGGATTATGAGTGAGGCGTGAGGCAGGGTTATAGGCAGGTTTTCAGCCTGCCTCTATAAGCAAACGGCACGGTTAAGCGCGTTTATTTTGCGTTAGTGGTTTTCAGGCACAGCGAGGCGACCGCCTCGCACTACGTTAATGTCGTATGTTCGTCTTCCGTTATTCAAATATTCAAAGGGGGAGAGATGGGGAATGTAGAACATTCCGTAATCGTCTCGCTTCTATTTTGCCGGTTTTCTTGTTTTTGACTTTTCGCCGAGAAATTCAAAAACGGATACGCGCCTGTTCCATGAATCAACGACGTATATGTAGTCGTCTTTGTCCACTGCCACTCCGGCAGGCAGTATCAACTGGCCTCTGCCCGGCCCGTATCCGGCAAAGTGCATGAGCACATGGCCTTCTTCATCGAAGACTTGCACGTTATTGAACGCCGCGTCGACTACGTAAATATGGCCTTCGCTGTCAACCGCCACGCCCTTAGGCCGCGCGAACATGCCGGGCGCGTCGCCAAGCTCGCCGAAGGCTTTAAGAAATTTGCCTTCGTTGTCGAAAATTTGAATCCTGCCGTTCATGGTGTCGGTTACATACAGCTTGCCCTTGCCGTCAATCGTTAAGTGCGACGGAAAGTTGAATTGCCCTTCTTCCTTGCCGCGCGAGCCTATGGTGCTTACGTATTTAAGCGTTTCAAGGTCAAAGACCTTTATAGTGTGGTTTTGCGTGTCAGAGACGTAGAGTTTCCTATTAGCGGAATCAACGGTTATGCCGGAGGGCTGTTTAAAAGGCTCAGGCGCTTCAGGGTTGTCAATGAGCGAGCCGTCAGGGTTTATGGCAAAAACCTTGTTTGAACTTGAATCGGTAAAGTATATTTTTCCGGTGGCGGAGTCTGTCGCTATGCCTATAGGCTTTGCGATGCCTCGCACGCCAAGCGCTCCAAGGCTTGTGGTATTTTTATTGACGCTGTCGAATATCATTATGTCGCCAAGCGCGGTATCGGTGACGAATATTTTGCCGTCTTTATCGATGTGAACGGACATAGGTTTCTTTAACGCCGACGCCATATCCTGCCCGAGGAATATGTTTTCTAATATACTGCTTTGTTTGAATTCAGCTCCGCCTTGTAGGTTTTTTATGAATTTTATGCGGGGAGTATCCGGCGCGTCAGGCCAGACAAGGTCCGGTAACGGTTTTGCGGCGCATCCGTAAAAAAACAATATGGCCGCGGTTAACAGTAGAAATTTTTTGAATGTGTTCTTCATGTGTTCCTCTGTTGAATAATGGAATCGCCCCGGCTGTTTTTATTACTTACCGGTGCGTTAGTCTTTTATTTGTTAATTAAGGCCGTCCAGCGAAATATGGCGCGTATATTGCCGTCCGCCTGTTTGACGGTATCTATTATATATACTACGCTGGCTTTGCTTCTGTCAAACGGTTTATGCGCCCGGCGGAGCGTCGGAGATACCAAGCGCTAAACGCGGCTAACGCCATCTTTCTTGTTGCATGGATTGCCCTTTCAGAACCATGTGGCAACGGAGGCAATTTTCCCTCGGCCAGAAGTTGAAGGCCACTTTGCCGTGGCAACGTCCGCACCATTCGCCTTTGAATATTTCGTCCATGGTTATGGGGTTTGCTCCGGCTTCCGGCAAAAATATCTTGGGGTGGCAGTTTTTGCAACTCAGCCAGTATGTGTGTATGGAATGAGGAAATATTACGTTTGCCATCAAGGGCACCTTCGCTTCAATGAAAATATTTAGTTTTAACGGAGGGTCGTCCACCACATTAGGGTCAAGCGAAGCCTTGGGGTTGATAAGCCCCTGCACCGCGGCGGCAGTCCAATTAACCCTGCCTTGAGGGTCTTTTGGCAGAGTGTCAAGGGCTTTTATGTCGCTAATGCCGGTTGATTCTGCCCGCACGCGACGGGTTGCCTCCATATAAAGTTTGTCGTAGTAGTCTTGTATCTCTTCTTTATCGGTCAGTGTGTTTTTAGCAGACGGGTCTATAAGAAGGTCTATTTCCTCGCGCATATTGCATCCTGTTGTTATGAAGAGCGCGAATATCAATAGAATGAAAACTTTTGGCATACAAAAACTTTTTATCGCCAAGCGCGTTGTTTGGTTGCGCTTGGCAACGCCAAGGTAGCCATGAGCGGAAGGAGAAGGCGCCTGTTTAAATAAGTTGCGTAAATTCGTCATATCGTTTCAGCAGTAAGCGCGACATAGTACGTAATGTTTATAAAGAATTTCTCTAAAAAAGCTCTTTTTTCCGATTTCTTTAGTTAGGACGAAATAAAAAAGCTCACATATTTGCATACATGCTTCGCTTTTTATTTAGTCCTGCCTTGGCTCCGGAAAAAATTTCTAATTTTTCGAGGCACCCCTAATGAGCTAAAGTTACACTTTTTATATTTTACCACGTTATATTCTTATAATAAAGCATGTTTTTTTGTCAAGGTATTAAAGATAGCGGGCA
>SCQA01000207.1 GCA_004298725.1 bacterium | reverse complement strand
ACAAGCACAGCCGGCATAGATGCGCCTATAAGCACTATAAACGGCGCCTGTTTTACGCCCCTGTCTTGTTCCCCGAGCGCGTTAACCATGCTTGCCTGCACGGATTCGGCAAGGCCGGAGCTTTCGTGGTGCGAAAGCGACTGAGTAAGGTCTGAAAGTATCTCCTCAAGGTCGCTTGAGAATTCCGCGCCGGAACCTTGCGCCACGCCCTTTGCGGCGTTATTTTCCATGGCCGCGAGCCTTCTCGCGTCGTCGTCAGTGGCCTCAAAGCTCAAAAAAAACGTCTCAAGACCGACGGCATCTTTTGAACGGGCGGCGTTGGCGTGCACGCTTATAAAAATATCCGCTCCGCTCGCGTTAGCAAACGCCGTCCTGTCGCGTAGCGGAAGAAACGCGTCATCCATGCGCGTAAGCAGAACCTTACAACCAAGCCTCGCCCTTATTGCGCTTAAAAGCAGTTTGGCGACACCGAGCGTAATCTTCTTTTCTTCTGTTCCGCCGGGGCCTATTGCGCCGGAGTCGTCGCCGCCGTGCCCGGGGTCAATGACAATTACGCAACGCAAATCAACCGGAGCAGGCGCGTTAGTGTCCAGCATGAACGCGTAACCGCGCGTAGCCGCGAAAGTAACGAGGCCAAAAAGAAACAACATTAAAAATACTCGCTGTATGCCCTGCGCCATCTTATACATTGTAGTTTCACGCCGTCAGGAAGTCAATAGCCGCATTGCGGCGGTATCGCAATTTTAACGCGGCAAATGTTCTTAAACTGCAATTAAGCCCTGCGATCATGGTTATAGTACCACAATGATTGACAAAGGTTGCTTTTTCAGGTAAAAATACCTGTTTTATCTTGATAAAAAAAGACGCCTGCGCTAATATTTTGTAAAACTCCCGTGTAATAAAGGAGGCGGAATGGACGCGTATTATAAACCTGAAGACCTTGCTAAGTTCCCTGAAATAAGCGAAGGCTCGCCTGAATTATGGAATAAGTTCAGCCAGTGGTACGGCGCTGTTTTTGCCGAAGGGGCGCTCTCGGAACGCGAGAAGGCGCTTATAGCCCTTGCGGTGGCGCACGCGGTGCAATGCCCGTACTGCATTGACGCGTACACGCAAACTTCCCTTGAAAAAGGCTCAAGCCTGTCTCAAATGACCGAAGCCGTGCACGTGGCCGCCGCCATAAAAAGCGGAGCTACGCTCGCGCACGGAATACAAATGAAAAATTCAGTAGCAAAAGTAGGCTTTAAATAATGCGCCGCATTCCTTCTCATTCAGACGTTAATTCACGTTCCGGTACGCGCGACGGGTTGCTTTCCGAAATCGCCGTAAACGCCGACATGACGGCTTTTAGCGCCTCATTCGACTCAACGCTAAAAAAAGAAGGCCAATACCCGCTTATCGCCAAGGACGTTTTGGTGTTGCAAGTCAACATGGGCCGTCTTTGCAACCTCTCATGTAAGCACTGCCACGTTGAAGCAGGCCCGGCGAGAACCGAGCTTATGTCCGAGGAAGTTATCCGCGACTGCCTTAAGGCGGTTAAAACAATGGCCTTGCCGGAAGTTGACATAACCGGCGGCTCGCCAGAACTTAACCCGCATTACTTATGGTTTATAAAAGAACTGCGCCAATCCGGTTGCCGCGTGAAGACGCGAACCAACCTGACCGTTATCGTAAGAAAAGAATTCCACTGGCTTCCTGAATTCTGGGCGGAAAACAAAGTTGAGGTTGTCGCTTCGCTTCCGCACTATTTAAAAGACACAACCGATAAACTAAGAGGAAGCGGCTCGTTCAACGCTTCGATTGAAGCCGTTAAAAGACTTAATCGGGCGGGTTACGGCGTACCCGGCTCAGGGCTTAAGCTGAACCTCGTATTCAACCCATGCGGAGCTTTCCTGCCTCCGGCACAGCGCTCCATAGAAGCCGACTTCCGCAAAGAGCTTCTAAACCGGCACGGCATTAGCTTTTCAAGCCTTATTACCATTACGAATATGCCGGTGGGCAGGTTTATGACGTTTTTAAGAAAAACAGGCAACCTTGAACGCTACATGGAAAAACTCATAGCGACGCATAACCCGCTTGCCGTTGAAAACGTCATGTGCAAGCGCCTTATATCCGTTGGGTGGGACGGCGCACTTTACGACTGCGACTTCAATCAGGCGCTCGGCCTCAAATGCGACTACGGAGCGCCTGACGATATTAAAAATTTCGACGTCAAAGCGCTTTCCTCACGACGCATAGTAACGGGCTGGCACTGCTTCGGATGCACCTCAGGAGCCGGGTCAAGTTGCGCCGGAGCCATTACGTAAAACCGCTATATGCGGATGCTCCGGCGTTCATGTCTATTTTGTAGTGCGAGACTTCAGCCTCGCCTAAAGTGGTTCAACGGTAACGCAATAAGACGCGAGGCTGAAGCCTCGCACTACGAAGAAACTCCTGACGGCACAATAAAAACCCCAGCAGGCCCTTTCCCTTTCAATTGCCACATTACAAATTGCGGGTAATTAAACCTGAAAACAATTAATGCGGTTTTCTGAAAAGGTCCAAGTCAATATCGTCATCTTCTTTATCTTTCTCCGCGTCCTGCGTTATAGCGCCGGCCGGCCCTGCGTTGCCTTTATATATCGCCCGCTCAAGAAGTTTCTGATACGGCGTCCAGTTAGAGCCTACCTCAACGTTATTAACTGCGGTCAGGGAGGTTATTGCCGCCACCTTGGCGTCAAGGTCGTCTATGTAATAAAGTATCATCGCCTCAAGCGTCTTTGGTTTTTTCGGCGAGCCGAATTCCAAATACCCGTGATGGCTTAAAACCATATGCTTTAAAAGCACGGCCGTTTCACGCGGAAAATCCTTGTCAAGCTGTAGCTTTGAATCTATAAGCTCAACACCCAGAGTAATATGCCCGAGTAGCTTGCCTTCATCGGTATAATCAAACGACCTCTGATAGGTCAGTTCATAAATCTTTCCTATGTCGTGCAGTATCGCTCCGGCAAGAAGCAGA
>SCQA01000206.1 GCA_004298725.1 bacterium | reverse complement strand
GTGAGCGGTTCACGGCTTATTGCAAATTTCGTAGTGCGAGGCTTCAGCCTCGCACTACCCTACATACGTGCCATCAGCAAAACAGCGAGGCGACCGCCACGCACTGCTAAGTTCGCAGAAAGCGTTATCCTCAAACGCAAAAACGTGTGCAACCGTTCGCCGATAACGGATAACTGTCTATTCCGTTACCCTGATAACCGCCCGCCTGAAAGCGATTGACAACAAGGCGCGTTAAGTATAACAATATTGTCAAATACATTCGCATCGAGGCGTCAGTGGAAATTAAAACAGACTTCCTTGTAATAGGCAGTGGTATTGCGGGCCTCAGCTTCGCATTGAAAGCCGCGTTAAAAGGCACTGTGGCCATAATCACCAAAAGGGGCATGGCTGAGTCCGCCACCTTTTACGCTCAGGGCGGCATTGCCTCGGTTCTCAGCAAAGAGGATACCTTTGAAGCGCACATCAAGGACACATGCACTGCCGGCGCCGGCCTTTGCCACCCTGACATTGTTGACATGGTTGTACGGGACGCACCCGCGCGCATTGAGGAGCTAATCAACCTTGGCGTAAAATTTTCAAGAAGAGCGTTCGAGAACGGCTCGGAACTTGACCTCGGCAGGGAGGGAGGGCACTCAAAGCGCAGAATAGTCCACGCAACCGACCTTACCGGCAAGGCGGTGGAAGAAGCCCTGATAAACGCCGCCGCGTCCAACAAAAACATAAAAATATTCGAGAACCACCTTGCCGTTGACCTTCTAACCCAATCAAAATTCGTCGGAAAAACTGATGAAGAAATGGTCTGGGGCGTTTACGCGCTTGACAAGAATACCGAGGAAGTGCATACGTTTCTCGCAAAAGCCACGGTGCTTGCCACCGGCGGAGCAGGCAAGGCATATCTCTTCACGTCAAACCCGGACGTAGCCACCGGAGACGGCGTTGCCATGGCGTACCGCGTGGGGGCTGATATAGCCAATATGGAGTTTTTTCAATTTCACCCGACGTGCCTGTATCATTCAAAGGCAAAGAGCTTTTTAATCTCGGAGGCCCTTCGGGGCGAAGGCGCGGTGTTAAAGCTTAAAAACAACGAGCCGTTCATGAAAAAACACCACCCTCTCGCGGACCTCGCGCCAAGGGACATTGTGGCGCGCGCCATTGACTTTGAGCTTAAAAAAAGCGGAGACGACTGCGTATACCTTGACATTACTCATAAAAGCGCGGATTTCTTAAAGGACAGGTTCCCTAACATTTACAACAAATGCCTTGAGTTCAACATTGACCTTACAAAAGACCCCATACCGGTTGTTCCGGCGGCGCATTACATGTGCGGAGGCGTCGTAACGGACTGTAACGGCAGAAGCACCATAGATAGACTTTACGCGATAGGCGAAGTCGCTTTCACCGGGCTTCACGGCGCTAACCGCCTTGCGTCAAACTCGCTTCTCGAAGCGCTGGTAATGGCGGAGAAGGCGTCAGCCCACGCCGGCGCGGTAATTAAGGACACCAAGGCCGTCATTCCGACTATACCGCAGTGGGAAACAAGAGGAGCCATAGCAAGCGACGAGGCAGTGGTAATAAGCCAGAACTGGGACGAGATACGCCGCTTCATGTGGAACTACGTCGGCATAGTGCGCTCGGACAAGCGCCTTGAAAGGGCTGAACGCAGAATGACCCTTTTAAAAAACGAGATAAACGAATACTACTGGAACTTCAAGGTAACGAACAACCTTCTTGAACTCAGAAACGTAGCCACTGTTGCCGAGCTTATAATTAAATGCGCCCGTATGCGCGCGGAGAGCCGGGGCCTTCACTACAACATTGACCACCCTGAAAAAGACGACGCAAACTTTAAGAAGGACACTGTGGTAAAGTTGCAGTAAAATCAACAATAAAAAATATTTTTAAACCCGGAAAAGGTGCCATAAAATGCACTATAATACGACAATTGACATAATTATAGAAAAACTGCGCAATGCACATAAAAGTGATACGAAATGCGCCATTCTCATCGGCGCAGGGTGCTCGGTATCAGCCGGAATACCGGTAGGCTCCGGCATTATTAAGCGGATTGCACAAGATTTTCCTGCTTCATATAATAAGTTACCAGAAAACTATAGAAAAGATTACTTCAAGGTAATGGCGGTTTTAACTGAAACTGAACGACGCACACTGATCAATGATTCTATAAAAAATGCGAAACTTAACTGGGCGCATATATGTATTGCCCTGCTTATAAAAGAAGGGTATGTTGACCGCGTCTTAACCACTAATTTTGACCCGCTTGTAGTAAAGTCCTGCGCCATGTTAAGTGAATTCCCGGCGGTTTACGACATTACCGCCTCGGACGGATTCCAGCCGGAGCTTATCCACGATAAGGCCATAATTTACCTGCACGGCCAGCACACAGGCTTTGTTCAAATCAACACCGGCCCTGAACATGAAAAATTATCTGAACGACTCAAACCAATTTTTGATGACACGCTTCAAAAACACATAATAATAGTCATCGGGTACAGCGGTGAAGCCGACCCTGTATTCAAAAAAAACCTTGCAAATGTAACACAATTTAATAACGGCTTATACTGGATCGGCCATAATGATAACGACGCAGGCGCGCATTTAACAAGCACCATATTCCAAAAAGACAAAAGCGCCTTTTACACAAAAGGTTATGACGCGGACAGTTTTTTAATAAAACTTGCGCAAGAGCTTAACATATTCCCGCCGGATATTTTTGAAAAACCTTTTACACACCTGAATGCGTTAATGGATACCATCGTACCTTATATACTGCCGATGTCGGATAAAGATATTACAGATAGCACAAGGCAATTAATACGCAAAGGCATTGATACGTTAGAGGTTGAGTTTAAGAAAGAGGATGATCAAAAAGAAAAAATCCTTTTGATGCAAGGCAAATTTTCAGAAGTGCAGGAACTTCTTGAAACTAATCCTCGCTTGACTGATAAACAAAAAGATAATCTGGCTTGGTCTTATATAATGATGGGCAATGCGCTCTTAATGCAGGCCAGAACAAAAACCGGCGCTGAAGCAAACATACTCTTGAAAGAAGCCTGCGATAAATATGACAAAGCAGTGATGATAAAACCGGATAAACACGAAGCATTTAATAACTGGGGCAGTGCGCTCTCAGACCAAGCCATAACAAAAACCGGCGCTGAAGCAAACAGACTCTTCAAAGAAGCCTGCGATAAATATGACAAAGCAGTGATGATAAAACCGGATAAACACGAAGCATTCTATAACTGGGGCTGTGCGCTTTCAGCCCAAGCCAGAACAAAAACCGGCGATGAAGCAAACAGGCTCTTCAAAAAAGCCTACGATAAATATGACAAAGCAGTGATG
>SCQA01000205.1 GCA_004298725.1 bacterium | reverse complement strand
CGCGAGTTGCCTCTCAACCACGTTTTGCGTTGCAATACCCGCGTGGTCAATGCCCGGAAGCCACAAAACGTCAAAGCCTTTCAACCGCTTATACCTTGCCAGAATATCCTGAATGGTTGAATTCAGCGCGTGTCCCACATGAAGGGCGCCTGTAATGTTGGGCGGAGGTATAACCATGCAAAAGGCGGGCTTACTGCCTGCGTTTTTTGAAGGAGCGGTAAGGCCTTTGTCATCCCAGAACCCGGCCCATTTTTCTTCAACCGCCTTTGGCTCGTATTGCTTATCTAATGTATTTTCGCTCATCTAATTCCCTGCGGCTTGCCGCGTAATTTTTAACCTCTCCTCATAAAGGAAAGGAGCAACGTTAGAGAACTTTAAAATTGTAACTGCTGAAATTTGACGTCACTTTTACCGGCCACGCCGGTTCGCCTGTCAGTTTGTCCTTCTGGCGCTTCCGGTTGCCTCTTCGGCGGTTGCGTCTCCGGTCAATCTCCGAAAGGGATAAAAAATCCTCCCCTTTCCAAGGGGAGGACATAGAAGGGGTAATTCTTAAATTATGCACTGCCGGGAGTTAGCAGGTTGCTGTCTGGACAGTTCGCCAAAGGCGAACAATACAAAAGGCTAATTCCTGACCGGTTGACAAAGTCAACAAAAATTCCATCTGCGGCGTTGTCCGACCCGCGCCGCTTGGCGCGGGTGCCCCGGCTCGGCACTCTCGCGTAAAGCAAACTACGCCTCATGCCTTACTTCAGGGCGCCTTGCATCTGGAACTTTTTTAGCAACCTGCCTACTTTTTGGGTTTTTCCGCAACCTGTTAGTAAAACTTCCCTCCGGCTAAACCCGCACCGCCGCTCTTTTTTGAAGAAAAACCTTACACAAAGGTCTCATTTAATATATGCTTAAACCGCTGTCTTGAAGCGGCACGCTATAAAAGACGCGCCAAAAAATAACAGGCTGTGAAGTTATCGCTGAATTTAAAACCCTCATTTTGACTTTGCCCAAGATTCCTTAAACCTTTGAAACTCGGCGGCTATAAGTTCTTCAGCAAGCTCCGGCACAACCTCCCACGCTATTTCCTCTATCACTTCTCTAGCAATTTTCGCTATGGTTTGTTCAAGGTTGTCTTTTGATATGCCTACGCCTCTCAGTCTTTCGCCGGCCTCTTCCACCACCCTTGCCTCGGCCTCTTTTACCGCGCTCTCCACAACCTTGCTTACAACGGGCTTATGCGCCTCCTTCATGGCAAATGAAGGCGTCTCTTTTACCGGCTCTTTTATAGGTTCCGGGCCGCGCCTTGGTTCAAGCGGCTCCGCTTTGGGCGGTGGCGGCGCGCCTGCCTTTGAAGAAACAGGCTTTTCAGCTTCAAACACATCAGCAGGCTCCGGCGCAATATTTTCAGACACGGTGTCAAACTGCTCTACATCGCCAGCATTAGATATAGGCTCAGACCAAAACGGCTCCTCTACCTGCGTGGTTGCTTTATTGGAAAAATCAAAAGAAGGCACTTCAAAGGCGCCGTCCTTGGGCGGCTCAAACGTCATCGGTTCAAACTGCGGCTCGATTGGCTCAACCTTTGGCTTTGGCGGCTCAACTTTCGAAGATGGAGGAACGGCCATTGGCTCGAATTGCGGCTCGATTATATCCGCCTTTGGCGGAGCAGGTGGCGCTTTAGACGGAGGAGGAGGCGCGACTCTCCATGGAGGAACCTCAATTGGCTCAGGTTCAACTTTAGGCTTTGGCGACTCTACCTTTGGCACAGCAGGTTTTACAGCTACCCTTTCCACTACAGGCGGCTTTAGCCCCTCTTTAATGATCAAGCCGGTTTGCCTGCCAGTTTGCCCTTCTGGTATTTCCGGTTCATCCAAGAACCCACTACCCTGCTCTCCTATTGACAACTCTTCCCTGCTTTCAGCCACAGGGTTTACAGTATCTTCCTCAGCGCCGAGAAAAGCCCCGCTTGGGCCGAACATTTCATCTATTCCGCCAATTTCAGGCTCCGGCTCCGCCGCTTTTGGAGAAGGCGGAGGAGGAGCCGCCGGCCTTACAGGCGCTTTTGGAGGCGGAGGAGGCGCAACTACCGGCGCCTCGAAAGGTTCAACGCTAAGCTCGGCAGGCTCAAGTTCAACGGCCGGTATTTCAGCTATTTCTTCCACTGGCGCGGAAATATTTTTTAAAAGAAGCGTTGCGACCTTCTCTATAAGCTCCTGCGACTCAAAGGGCTTCACTATGCTATCGTCAGACTTTACCCTCTCGGCCTCGGCCTTGTTAAGCGGCTCGAACGTGCCCGCAAGAAGCATAACCGGAATATGCCTTAACACAGGGTCTGACTTTATAGCTTCGCAAACTTCATACCCGCTTTTGCCCGGCATGGATACGTCCGCCAAAATTAAGTCCGGCTTAAGTTCCTTTGCCTTTTTAACCGCCGAATTACCGTCACCAACTATAATGATGTCGTAATCTTCGGTTGCGAAGGTTATTGTTATGACCTTCTGGATGGTGATGCTGTCATCAGCCAGAAGTATCTTTTTAGGCATGAACGCCCCCTTAAATTCTTTACCGCAATTTATTTAATTATCACTTAATTACTTGAAAAGTCAAGGGGTTTTTGGATGTAATCAGAACCTTAAAAACCTGTGCATATCCGCGCTATAGTTACGGCATTACGGTATGTCTTTGTATTGCATACGGCTGAGAACCTTCTACAAAAATATTGATAAGTCTTGCCCGTTGAGAAATAAGCTAAAATAAGTATCAGCATTGCAACAAGCTTTTTACAAGTGATTTCTTAATATAATGTCTGATTACCTCGCACTTTGTAAACACAAAAAAACTGTAAAAAATGATTTTAGGCTGTCACCACTAAAAAACCACACATAAAGAACGCAATAGAGGCATACTTTATGCTAAGCAATGTGCGTAATGTGCGTGCGAGATTTTTCTGAGATATTTCAATTTAGTTTCATTGTGCAAGACTGGCAATGTTTGGCCATTACAATTTAGTTGACGGAGGCCTGATTATGGACGTTAAAGACGCCATACTTGGAAGAAGAAGCATTCGCAGATACGCTGACAAACCTATCCCGGATTCTGCCGTTGCCAGCCTTATTGAAGCGGTGCGCTGGGCGCCAAGCTCCGGCAATTTACAGGCGCGCAAATTTTACTTCGTCTTCAACAATGACACAAAGACGCGTCTTGCCGTCCTTGCCCTGAACCAGATGTTCATTGCAACAGCGCCGCTTGTCGTTGTTGCGTGCGCGGATTACGAAAAAATAGCAGATTACGGCAACCGGGGCAAAACGCTCTACGTTATACAAGACGTCGCCTGCGCCGCTGAGAACCTCCTGCTGGAGGCTTACGAGCTTGGACTTGGCAGTGTTTGGGTCGGCGCGTTTGACGCAAGCGGCGTTGCTAACGCGCTTAATCTGCCGGAGAATTTAATGCCTATGGCGATTATACCCGTCGGCTACGGAGCGCACCACCCAAAAGCTCCGGAAAGAGAAGCCAAAGAGGCAATTGTAACTATATTGCGCTAAGTTGCCTTCTTTGAAAGAACCTCGTCCTTGCCGCTTCAAGTTCTACCGGGTATAAAGATCTGCGAGACAAACACGCCTAAGGCGCTTTATTTTTAGCTCAAAAAAACAAGGGCGGCTATTATAGCCGCCCTTTTACGCGTTAGCGCGCACTGCGCGAAAGCATATACAAACTATGACTGCAAACCACCGACAGAGAACGCGGCAAACAAAAAACAGCACCCCGCCGCCTTACGCCAAGCCGCTACTCTTTTTCAAACTTCACGTCTATTTCGGTAACTTCGCTTTTTCTTATTGAAAGCTTTTCCTTGCTGTTTTTAAAACCAACGGATTTAAGCGTCAATTCGTATATGCCTGCGTCAACTTCCGACGCGAACGGAGTAAGTCCGTAGTACACGTCGTTAAGGTAAACCTTGGCACGCGAAGGGTCCGACGTTATTGACAGCTTACCCTTGGCTTCAGTAACAATGCCCTCACCCGCGCTAACACTGGTTAAAACCGGCTTAGCCTCGTCAATAGCCTTTCTTATTGTTTTTGAAATGGTTGCCGTTATGTACTTTGAAAGCGACGCTCTCGAATTGCCAAATGACCCCGCATAGCGGTATTCTTTTGTTGATTCAACTTCAGACCACACTGTTTTGCCTGTCTTTGCAGAGTGCAACTTCGGGGTTATTTCAATGAATATTTCATCCCTT
>SCQA01000204.1 GCA_004298725.1 bacterium | reverse complement strand
CTCGACTTTATTTCCTCTTTAACAACGGCGCTTCTCGGGGCGCATGCCACCAAAGTAAGCGCGAATGCGGCGCATAAAATCGGCAGTTGAGCGTTTTTAAAATATCTTTTCATAGATCCTCCTTATTTTTGCGTCTCATAATGAAAAATTGCGGCTGAAAAATAATAATATTTAGCCGTTGCGGACTGGCCCGCTACATTACTGTAAATACGGCGACCAAACAGGTGACGTTTCCATGCCCGCGCCGGTGGTAATTTTTGTAAGTCCGGTGCCGTCTGAAAGCATCATGTACAGAGAAGAAACCCCGCCGGTAGTCCTATTGAATAATATGTATCTGCCGTCAGGCGACCAAGAAGGCGTCCTGTTGTCCGCTTCGAATGTAAGCTGCTGCGCCTCGGCCGACGGGCTGTCAGCGCTTTTTATCCAGATATTAAACTCATTGCCTTCCATGCGCGCATACGTTATGCGCTTGCCGTCCGGCGACCATGCCGGAGAGGCGTTGTACTTGCCGTCAAACGTCATACGTTTTGTATTGCCAGAAACTAATTCTAACATAAAAATATGCGGGTTTCCACTTGTATCTGACATATACGCTATCCGTTTGCCGTCCGGCGACCAAGTGGGAGAAACATCCACCGCGTAATTGTCCGTAAGTTTTTTGTATTCTTTCGAGGCCAAGTTAAGCAGGAATAATTCCGGCGATTTTTCGGCGCTGAGCGTCAGAGCGAGACTTTTTCCGTCCGGTGAAAATCTGCCGCCCATGTTTATGC
This sequence comes from bacterium, assembly GCA_004298725.1. Taxonomy (GTDB): domain Bacteria; phylum Desulfobacterota; class GWC2-55-46; order GWC2-55-46; family GWC2-55-46; genus SCQA01. The sequence goes on along the minus strand of SCQA01000204.1, from coordinate 3,722 downwards.
CGGGCTTGTCGGATACCGCCAAATCAAGACCAGTTTGGAGGTCGAATAAATAAAGGCAGGGCCAGCCTTTTTTGTATGACGTATATAGTATTTTTTTCCCGTCCGGCGACCATTGCGGGGTGAGGTTTATGGATTTATTTCGCGTTATTTGGCGCGTGTTTCTGCCGTCGTAGTCGGAGATGTATATTTCTTTAAAACCGCTTTTAGGTGAAACAAATAATATTTTCGTGGTGAATATGCCTTTTTTGCCGGTAAGTTCCTCATATATTTGGTCTGCAAAATAATGGGCAAGCCTTCTGGGGTTGGTAAGCCCGCCTACGTACCTTTTGGCTAATATTTCTCTTTCATTTACGCAGTCGTATAGGCGCACGTCCACAATAAGCCTGTCGCCTTCAATGGTGAATTCGCCTTTTATAAGCGCGTCCGCGCCGGATGCGCGCCAGTTGGCGAAGTTGACGCCCTTTTCAGACGCGTCTTCAAGGAACGCTTCCTTTTTTATAAAAGTAAAAAGTTTTGAAAAGCTGAGATCTCCGGCAAGCGCGTCGTAAAGCTCGGTCTTTATTGTTTTTTGCGTTTCAAGGGCTGGAGACGGCGCGGGCATGGCCATAGGGGCGCCATATCTGAATTCCTGAATTGCGATGGGAAGCCTCTTTACCGTAGGCGCGCTAAGCTCGATATACACCTTAGCGTGCGCGGAATTGAAAAAGATAAAAATAAGAAAGGCATTTACAAAAAAAATCTTAAAAATTGATTTTATGTTCATCTGCTTTAAAAGACCGTAGTATTTGTTTGCGTATTTGAAAAGCGTTTTTTGCGGTGTTAGTAAGCGCGTTTTAGCTTCAGGGTTTTTTTATTGTTATCTTTTGCTCGGCGCACGATGGACAGAAGCCGAAGTCAGCTTCTAAAAAATCACCTGCAAAATCTTTTGGCAAAGGCGCGAACTGCCCTGCCTTTTTTACAGCGGCAAGAAGGGATTCATCAAAGGCCCTATTGCCGGAGCTTTTTTCAATACTGCTGGTAAGCACTTTGCCGTCTCGGCCTATCTTGACCGAAACTATTACTTCAACATTGCTTTTTTCAAACTCAACCGGATAATCCCATTCATCATGCACGCGTTTGCCTATGTAGCTGTAATAGGCATTATGCTTGTTCTCAATATTGCCGGCGGTGTTACTTGAGCCAGACGCCTGTAAAGACCGGGGTGTGCCGCCATGCGTTTTGAGCTTATTCGCATGTGTTTGTGGTGCAGTCTGATTTGACGCATGGGTTGCTTGTCTATTAGCGCCCGGTTTTGCGAGAGCAGTCAAGAAATTCTTCTTTTTAAGCGCGTCTATGCGCTTTTCCAGAGCCGCGTTATCTTCTTTGTCTCTAATCTTCTCTTTCAAAGTGTTTATAGAATTTTCAACGAGCGTCTTATTTGCGGAATTTTTTAAAGCAAAATCGTCTGCTTTTGCAGGCGCGGTTTTTGGCACTGCTACTGCTTTTGGCGCCGCTTTTGACGCGGGAGGCGCGTAAGTTGTCTTTTCAGCACTGTGTTGCGGCGCGGCCACGCTGGTTTCATTCGCGACAAACTGAGACGGCGCGACAAGGCTCACAGTATAGACCGGCGAAATAAATTCTTTTACTTCGCCTTTATAAACAAAAAGGGCAAAAATTATCAACGCGCCGTGCGCCAGAGCGGACGCTATTACTATTTTTCTAAATCCGTCTTGGCCGTATCCCGCGACAGTCGGCATAACATTCCATTCCTGTTCCTTGTTTACCGCCTATCAGCCGGAAAAGCCGTTGTCGGCTCCGTTACCATGCCAACCTTGTCTATGCCGGCTTTTCGTATTTCGGACATGGCAAGCACAACAACGCCGTAAGGCACTGCTTCGTCCGCCTTTAAAAGCACTGCTTTGGCTTGCTCGCTACCGCTTCTTATGGCTGTAAGTTTCTGCCTGAGTTCCGCAAGTTTTAAAACCTTGCTTCCAAGATAAATATTACGGGAGCGGTCAATGGTAATAACGAGCGGCTCGTTCTGTTTTGTTACAGCTTGCCCGTCAGCTTTCGGCAGGTTAACGTCAATGCCGGAGGTCATCATGGGCGCGGTAACCATGAAAATGACAAGGAGCACCAGCATAACGTCCACAAGGGGCGTGACGTTTATCTGTGAAACGAACCTGTTTCTTCCGTTGTTGGTTTCCATGGTCTTATATCAGTAGTATTTTTCTATTATATTCACAAGGTCGGCGCAGAAGCCGTCCATTTCCGCGGTAATCCTGTTCATCTTTGAAAGTATGTGGTTGTAACCCATTACCGCCGGTATGGCCACCGCAAGGCCCATTGCCGTGGCCACAAGGGCCTCTGAAATGCCAGGGGCAACGGTTGCGAGGTTTGCCGCGCCTTTTGCGCCGATATTTCTAAATGCGCTCATAATGCCCCACACCGTGCCGAATAGGCCTATAAACGGCGCAGTGTTGCCTGCCGTGGCTAAGAAAGTCACCGCGTATTCCAGCCTTGCGGTTTCGGCGTTAATTGACTTCTTTAAAATCCTTTGAAGTCTTTCAATGTCGTCTTTGTTAAAGCGCGGCTTATCCGGCGTTTTAGGAGAGTTGGCAAGCTCAACGTAAACAGCGTTGAAAAGCGCGGCAAGAGTGGAGCGCTTAAACCCCTTGCTTAAGGCGTAAACCTGCGGAAACTGCCGTTTGTCCCAGAAGATGGTTGAGAACGCCGCGTTCTCTTTTTCCATCTTCCGTAAAAGTATCAGCTTATAGATGATTATGGCCCACGAAATAATTGAAAAGGCAAGGAGTACCAGCAAAACTAACTTGACCATGGGGCCGGCTCCGCTAACCATGTCCCACAGCCGCGTTTGATTGTCAAAATGCGATGGGTTCAACAGACTATCCTCCGGCTAAAATAAAATTTTATTCGCTACCACGCAAAAAAGCTTCCGCGCATAAATAATCTTGTGCATTCTATCTCATGGGCGATACATTTAATTATAAAGCCGCACGGCGCAAAAATCCACTTTAAAAGCAAGCCGGTTTCTTAACGCTTCGATCGAAGAAAATGCGGCTAAAGTAAAAGGTAACGTCAAGTATTTTGTGTCACAAGGAAAGGGGCGGCGGTTCCTTGTTTCTTGTTTTCGTAGGTGAAGACCGCGAATAGTATTCTTTCGATGCTGGTTTTGTCGCTGAATACTCCCATCGGTCTGGTTCGTCGCCTTACCTCCTTGATTATCCGCGAGGCTTGTGAGAAATTCTCAATCGCGGCTCTCCGGGCCATAGGGGTATCTCCTTATAGTGGGTTTGATTGGCGCTAAACCGCCATTAAAGATACCCCCTTTCCTTTTACTGACACAAGATATGGTACATTACCAAAATTCTAAAACGGCTTGACAAGCGGTAGTGTTATTTCATACAATACCATATTACGGGAGCAGTAGTCGCTGGCATCAATCAGCCTTGCGCTCCGGTTGACGCGCTCGAGGGCCCATAGCTCAGTTGGAAGAGCCACCGGCTCATAACCGGTCGGTCCCTGGTTCAAGTCCAGGTGGGCCCACCATTTTTTAATGGAAATTGCCGTATGTTTTCAGGAGGGGTTTTGCGAAATAGCATCAAGATACTTGAAAATATACAAAATATTGACATTGAAATAGGCGTTGTTGAAAACGAAGAGAAGGCCTGCCTTGTTGCTATAGACGAGGCGTCGAATATTGTCCGGCGCGTTGAAAATGA
>SCQA01000203.1 GCA_004298725.1 bacterium | reverse complement strand
CTACGGCGCTTGCTGATACATGCGCCGTGCGCGGCCTGTCCTGCTCCGCGGGCCACCAGCCGCCGTTTGCAAGAACTTTATTCCAAAATTCATCAAAGCCGGACGTGCCAACGGACATTGCCCTGTTCCTTGAATAAAGCTCTTTCCATGAATCTTTCAAATAGTCCGCGTAACTTCCGCCCGGAAGCTTGGAGGCCGTTTTTCCGCCCATAGCCTTTCCAAGTGAAATGAATATGTCTCCAAGGCCTTTAGTATTATATACCGGCGATACCACAGGCTGAATTATTGCCGCCTGCCCAGCGCCCGGCGCCGGGTCGGTAAAATCGTCGCCCCAGTCTTCAAGCGTATGGTGAACCGGCAAGACAATATCCGCCATTGCGGTTGTTTCATCTATAAAGCTTGAAACGCTTGCTATGAACGCCGTGTTTTTAAGAGCATCCGTCAGCTTCATCTGCGCCGGAGCGGTAAAAACAGGATTAGTGTTGCAAAATAAAACCGCCTTTACCTTTCCTGCGGACGCGTCATGGGCAAACTTTGCAATGCTGTTTTTAAAGTCATTCCTTTTTTCGCCTCTGAGGTTTGTTTCAGGGTTCGGCACCACGCCGCCTTTTATACCGATATTGCCTGCGACGTGATTAAGTATATTTACAGCCACAAGGCCCGCGTGGCCGTCTTCATAGCGGGCAACGTTTCCGCCGCCAAGCGCGAGGCTTGGCCTTGTTGCGGCAAACTCCTTTGCTATTTCATAAATCTTTTCTTCTGAAACGCCTGTCAGCTTGACTGCCTCGGAAGGTTTGAACGCGCCAAGCGCCGCTTTCCAGCTACCGGCGTCGCCTCCCCTGTATTGGCCTTTTTCAATAATAGCAAAGGCTATTGAAAGGGCGAGGATACCCTCCGCGCCCGGCCTTACGCTTACCCATTCATCGGCGTTGGCTCCGCTTAAAGAAAGCCGCGGCTCCACCTGCACAAGCTTGCCGCGCTTGCCCTTGCCCTGCCTCATTTCGCCGTATGCCCTGCTATAGCCCACCGGAGAAAGCCACGTAGTTGAAAAATCAGCCCCGAAAGAGAGCAGATATTTTGTGTTTTCAATGTCATAATGCGGAATCGCGCCAAGCCCCATTGACACCTGATTGGCATACGCAAGGTTTCTCGGCTGGAAAAGTTCGTAATTGATATGGTTCTGAGAGCCGTAGCCCGCCATGAAGTTAGCTACAAGCGTATTATAATGCCCGCGAAGCCTGCTACTTACGAGATACGCTTTATCAGCCGGTGTTCCGGCAAGGTTTTTGGCAACAATTGAAATTGCCTCGTCCCATGAAATTTCTTCAAAGTCGCCCTTGCCCCTTTCGCCTCTTCTCTTCAGCGGGGCCTTTATCCTGTCCGGGTTATATAACGCCTGAAGCGCGGCCTGCCCTCTTACGCAGAGCTTGCCTTTATTTACCGGATTCAGCGGATTGCCTTCAATCTTTCTCGCGTGCCCTTCCATAACCTTGACCATAGTGCCGCAACCGGCTCCGCACTGGGTGCACGACGACGAATACCATGTGCCGATGCCAGGAATGACGTCTTCAGGAGGAATAAGCCTCGGTATGAGCTTTGCGCCCGGCGCCTTGGTGAGCTTGCCGAAAAGGACTCCAAGCCCTGTGCCTACTCCGCCTGCGCCTATTATTTTTAGAAAGTCCCTGCGTTTCATCAGTTCTCTCTTGCGCCGTGTTTACCTAACGAGTGTCAGGGCGCATTACGTTAAATATGGCACGTCCAGCAATCTTTTCCGTTCTTTACGCCCTTGCTTACATGACAGTTAAGGCACCAGCCCATCTTAAGCGAAGAAACCCTCGTTACCCTGTCCATTCCAGCTATGTCGCCGTGACACGTCTTGCACTCAAGGCCGGCTTTTACGTGCCTTTTGTGAGTAAACCAAACATAATCCGGCAGGTTATGCACCTTTACCCATGGTATAGGCTCTTTCTTTTCCCAATATGAAGTAAGTTGCTGTATAAGCGGCGAGTCAGTCTTGATTATCTTATGGCACCCCATGCACCTCTGCACGTTAGGCACGCCCGCCGCGCGCGACCTTTCGGCGTAGATATGGCAATACTGACAGGGTATTTGATTTACCCCGGCGTGTATTCTGTGGCTGAATTCAATCGGTTGAACAGGAGTTCTGTCGGAAGAATAGGTATCGTTAATGACGTAGCCAGCGCCGAAGCCGATGGCCGCCACAATTACGCAGACAGCATATACGATTAAATTTCTCATAGCCCGGTTGTCGTTGTTAAGAGCGCTTTCATTTTGTAATGATTGCTTCTGCCCGTCTCTTAAATTACCGCACTGCGTAAGGCGAGGACAAATAAACCTGACCTGCCAAATCCGCCCCGCAAGCAACCGGCACCGTCTTCTTTGTTCCTTGTCCGGCAAATAGCGCCATTGAATACGCGCCATCAACATGCGAAAACAAAGATTAATATAAAAAATGTAACCTGATGGAAATGGATATTATTACAATTGCCGAATGTTGTCAAGCGCATATTTCAGCCTTGTATTTTCCCGCAAGCAGGCGCGAGCGCACGCCTTGACACGCCATGTTTTATGGAGTTTACTGAGACTAACTCATCCATATTGAAAAAAGGTTCTCTAAATGCCGCAGGACTGGCACACAAAAAACGCGTCTGACGCGCTTAAATCACTTGGCTCTAACGCGCTTGACGGCCTCACTTGCGCTGAAGCGAAAGAGAGGCTTGGAAAGTACGGACGGAACGAATTAAGCGAGGCGAAAAAAAAATCAGCGCTTGTCAAGTTTATCAGCCAATTCGCGGAGTTTATAACCCTTGTGCTAATCGGCTCCGCTGTAATAGCGGCGGCGCTTGGCAACAAAGCTGACGCGCTTGCCATAGCCGGCATAGTCGTCTTAAACGGCGTAATCGGCTTTCTGCAAGAAGAAAAAGCCGCAAAGGTAATTGAGGAACTTAAGAAACTTTCAAGGCCGCTCGCAAAAGTTTTAAGAGATAAAGAGCTTCTATCCGTGTCTGCGGAGCTTTTAGTGCCGGGCGACATTGTAATAATAGAAGCCGGCGATTTCATTCCGGCGGACTGCCGCTTAATCGAAGTCCGCTCGCTCCGCCTTGATGAATCCGCCCTTACCGGAGAGTCCTCTCCGGTTGATAAAACCACTGAGGCGCTTGCTAATGCCGATAACGCCGCTGAACAGCTTAACATGGCTTTTTCAGGCACAAAGGCCGTGTACGGCAGGGGCAGGTGCGTTGTAACCGCAACGGGCATGTCAACTGAAATTGGTTCCATCGCGGCAATGCTTGAAGGAATAAAAGCGGAGCCGACCCCGCTTCAAAAAAGCCTTGCGGCGCTGGCACGGCTTCTTGTTTACGGTGCGCTTGCCATATGCGCCGTGATATTCATTATCGGCATGTTAAGGGGCGAAAATGCCCTTAATATGTTCCTTACGGCGGTAAGCCTCGCGGTAGCGGCAATACCCGAGGGGCTTCCCGCGGTTGTGGCGATAACGCTCTCGCTCGGCGTTCAGCGCATGTCCAAGCGCCACGCCCTCATAAGAAAACTTCCGTCAGTTGAAACGCTTGGCTCGGCGGACGTCATCGCCTCCGATAAAACCGGCACGCTTACTCAAAACCAGATGACCGTTAAAAAAATATTCCTCTCCGCGACAGGCTCCACAGTGAACGTAACCGGCGCTGGATACGCCCCTGAAGGCGAATTTTTCATTAACGACAACAACACGAATCTACCCCAGGCTGAGAAAACATCGCTTGAAATAACCCTATTAACCGGCCTTTTATGCGCGTCCGCGGAGATCAAAAAAAACAACGGCAACCAGTGGTTCTGCGTGGGAGACCCTACTGAAGGCGCTTTGATAACCGCCGCTAAAAAAGCCATGCTCACAAAAGACGGCTTTACGCTCCTGTTTGAAGAGCCTTTTGATTCAGAGCGCAAACTCATGACAACCGTATATAAAAACGCCTCCAACGAAGTCCATGCCTTTGTAAAGGGCGCGCCTGAGAGCATAATTTCGCGCTCGGCCTTTGTGCTTGGCAAAAACGGCTTGCGTCCGCTTACAGCGAACGACCGGCAAATCGCGCTGGCGCACTGCGATGAATTTGCCTCTGAGGGACTGAGAATAGTAGCCCTTGCCACGCGCTCTTTTGAAAAATTGCCGGAAAACGCCGCCACTGCCGAGGAAGAACTTGTCTTTTTGGGCCTCTGCGCCATGCGCGACCCTGTAAGGGCCGAAGCGCCGACAGCCGTAAAAATAGCGCATGGCGCCGGCATCGTTACCATTATGATAACGGGCGACCACAAACTTACGGCTATCGCCGTTGCAAAAGAAGCCGGCATATTTAAAGACAACGACACTGCGCTGACCGGCGAAGAGCTTGACTTGCTCGGCGACGAGGAGTTTTCAAAGCTTTTAAGCAGCGTAAAAGTTTACGCAAGGGTAAGCCCGTCGCATAAACTTCGCATAATAAGGGCGTGGAAAGCAAGCGGCCATGTAATAGCCATGACAGGCGACGGAGTTAACGACGCGCCTGCATTAAAAGAGGCTGACATAGGCGTGGCAATGGGCCTTATCGGCACCGACGTTGCCAAAGAGGCATCCGACATGGTGCTGACTGACGACAACTTCGCGTCAATCGTATCCGCCGTGGAAGAGGGCCGCGCCATATTTGAAAACATCAAAAAGACGGTGCATTACCTTCTTTCATGCAATCTTGGGGAGATACTCATAATATTCGTAGCGTCCGTTGCCGGTATGCCTCTGCCGCTACTACCAATACAGATACTCTGGACAAACCTCGTTACGGACGGCCTTCCCGCCATTGGCCTTGCGATGGAACCTGCCTCAGCGGACATTATGGAAAAAAAACCGAGAAGAGCCACCGACGGCATTATAAGCCGCGCCTCGCTTTTGACAATGTTCATGCAAGGCGCGTTTATAGCGCTTTGCACCCTTTCTGTTTACGCCGGAGAGCTTTACTTGGTTGACAGCGGTACGCCAAAAGCGCGCACAATGGCCTTTATGACGCTTGTCTTTTGCCAGAACTTTCACATATTCAACTGCAGAGACCTTGAAAAACCGGCCCTCACTCGCGGCATATTTTCAAACAGGATGCTGAACATAGCAGTGGGGGTAATTCTTATAAGCCAACTACTGATAGTCTATCTGCCCCGGTTTCAACCTGTTTTTAACGTAGAGCCGCTTACGGCAATTGATTGGGCGATTGTATTCGCTGTGGCAATCCAGCCGCTTGTGTGGATGGAAGTTGTAAAGCGGATCGGGAAACGGTGACATGAACGCCAAGCCACCTTATAGCAAGTATTATACAAGGGCGGGCACTGCCCGCCGGAAAAGTACCCCCCCCATCCCAGCGCTACTGGTATAAAAAGGTGGCAGGAGAAAAAAGGCAACGCCTGAATCACTGCGTCCTGAGGCCGATTAACTCAATGTTGAACAAGCCCTAACTTTCTAAGGCGCGAGCTTATAGCTCCTTTTTTCCGCCCAAATGCTCCGGCGATATCAGCGGTTGACAAGTTCTTCGTAAAAAGCTCCCTTAATTTTTCATCTTGCGCCTCGTCCCACGGGCGGTAAGCGTTCGGGGTCTGTTCCCTTATTGTCTCAAGGTTTATTCCGCTTTTGTTTGCCTTCTTATCACCTGATAAATTAACGGATGTACGCTCTCTGGAAATATTTATCCCTCCGCAGGCGTCAATAAAATGCTTATGCCTTTTTTCAAGTTCATCAGACGAAATCTCGGCAAACGATGTTTTGGCTGTTTCCGATTCAGCGCGGAAGAATTCGTCTTTGGCAAGTATTTCAGGGTGCACCTTAAAAGCGCGCTCATTCCAGCCAAGCAGAAATATGCCTGAAAGCCGCCTTACGCGCGAGAGCGCCACGTAACCCTGCCCGAATTCAAAAACACGGGATAAATCCATAACAGCCTCGTCCAAACTCATCCCTTGGCTTTTATGCACCGTAATCGCCCACGCAAGGCGAAGCGGCAGTTGCGTAATTCGCGCCCGCACCTTGCCGTTTTCTTCCATTGTCCAATCAACCGGCTCGGCTTCTATAAGCTGTCCGCTTCGTATCTTTATAACCGGATTTCCGTTTGTTTTATTAAATCCGTCAACAACGCCGAGCGTGCCGTTAACGAACCCTTTTTTCAAATTGTTTTTTGTAAACATCACCGCCGCGCCTGTTTTAAGGTAAAGCGCTTCAGGCGAAATACAGCCTTTTTTCAGTATGGCAACGAGCGCGTCAAAACCTTGCGAAGACATCGCAAACGCTTTCCGTTCGCCCGACAGCTTCGAAAGCATTCCTTCGTTAATGCGGTCAACGTCGGCATTATGAGAAAAGAGCCTCGGCGCGCCATCAGGCGCGCTGTGATGCTCTTTTTTCCGCGCTTCGATATAACGCAATTGATTCTCTCCGAACGCGTTGCGCCGGATCGCCGAGAGCATGGCGATAAAATCGTCGTCATCCTGCCTATACTGCTCTGTCAGGTAACAAACAACGGGGTTCACCCGCGTCCAATCAAAAGCAGTATAGGCGAAATGAAACAACGGCTCGTCAATAAACGTGGTTTCCGCGTTATCTTCAGCGCTTGCTCTTACTACCGGCGGAAGCTGAAAAAAGTCGCCTACGAAAACTACCTGCATACCGCCAAAAGGCTCCATGCTCAGCTTAACTTCGCGGCACACGGCGTCAACCATGCAGAGCGTCTCGGCGGTAAGCATTGAAACCTCGTCTATGATAAGAACCTTTGTGCGGCGGACGCGCTTTGCTATATATTCGTTTCCAGCGATTTTATTCAGGTCACGTTCATCCAACTTTGTTTTAATCCCTATGCCGCACCATGAATGAATCGTCATGCCCCCGATGTGCGTCGCGGCAATGCCGGTTGACGCCGTTATCGCGGGCTCGACGTCCCGCGCTCTCAGGTATTCCACATAACGGTTGACGGTGTATGTCTTACCGGAACCGGGCTCGCCGGTTAAAAAAATATTAGCGCCGGTCTTTAATATTGAAAACGCTTGAGATTGAATCATCCGTTTGCCTTGCCCGTTGTTTTCAATAAATTTTTGATGACTTTGTTTACGTCAGCAAATCCTATCGCGCCTTGCTCGCTCTTTTCATTTTCTTTACGGCTGTCTTCCCGCAGACAAAAGCGCCTTTTAGCGCTGGCATATCGACGCTGAACTTTAAGTGCCGCGATTCAATCTGATTGATTTTAAACAGTGCGTATGCCTTTGTCAATTATCTTACGCAGAGTAAAAAACCCCGTTCCATTTTTCAATCAACAGGGGCATTTAAAAAGAAAAGGGCGAATAAATATGGACGGCTGTTGTACTAGCTCGTTAATTCGGTAACTCTTTCGAGTTTATCAAAAGGCGTCTCATAGTTAAAGCCGCCGTTCTTTCTAAGATGGTTAAACTCGAAGAGATAGTTGCCGAGATTTAAGATCATCTCTTCTTCGGATGCGAAGCTGTTTGGATAAAAGAATTCGTTCTTAAGTATCTTCCAGAAGGCCTCTACCTTGCCGTTGGTCTGCGGGTGATAAGGCTCGGTGTAGATATGTCTTATGCCTAATTCGCCGCAGAGCGTCTCAAAGGGGCGCTCCCTTGCAAGCGTTCCCTTAAACTCAGGGCCGTTGCCCGACATGACTGAGTCGAACTCGAAGTTGTATATCTGCTTAAACCAAGACAGCGCCCTTGCCATGAAGTATGTAAGGGTGGGCGCCTTTTTGTCTTTGATTATTTCTGCGTAAGTAAGTCTCGTGCAATCGTCGCAAAGGGCGGCGGCGTAACGTTCCTTGGTTTTAAATGAGCAACGTATGTCCTTTGGCACCTTGCTTAAATCAATGTGGGCAAGCTCTCCTGGGGCTTGCCTTTCAGAACGCTTGATTATCTTCTTCTGTGATTCGTTTAACGGATAGCGCGCCTTTATCCTGTCCATGGTGGCAGAACTGGGCGTCTTATCCAGATAGTAAGGCTTTAAAGAGATGGACAAGCTCATACTCTGTTTGAGCCGAACCGTCTATAAGCCTTGATGACGTTTCGTTCCACTTCTTTGGGAGTTCGACGTGAACCGGGTCTCGCGCCGCGTTTCTTGGGCAGTAGCGACTCCGGCAATCTGCCGCCTTCGATCCATTTGCGATAATACCGGACGAGTTCCTTGCCGGAGATGCTATGAGCCGCGCAAAGATTTTTTACAAATTTGAACTGCCGAGGTAAAATCTTGTTTTTTGTGCGTTCGTATTCTCTAAGTATCGGAAGCCAACGCTTTACAATGACCTGATATGGGTATTGCATGAATACCTCCTTTGGCTTA
>SCQA01000202.1 GCA_004298725.1 bacterium | reverse complement strand
AGTTGACTCAAGCGAAATTTTTATCACGATAAACGCCATGCTAAAAAATGCGTTAATCGGTTTTCATATAATGCTAATACTAACGCTTATTTTCATAACGGCGATAATTAAGAAGGTCGTCTCGCCAATCGGCAAGCTTGCAAACGCGGCGCGAGGCATATCAGAGGGCAACTACAACACGCCGATTGACTTAACCGACGACGACAACGAAGTAGGCGCACTCGCGAATGCCTTCAGCACAATGGCAAAAGGCATTAAAGAAAGGGACGAAGGGCTTAGGGCGGAAATTGAGCGCTCGCATACCTACCTTGAAGTTGCCGGCTCGATATTTCTGGTGCTTAATTCATCCGGCAAAGTTCTGCTTATAAACAAAAAGGGCTGTGAAATCCTCGGTTACGGCTATGCAGAAGTTATAGGAAGAAGCTGGATTGACGTATTCATACCGGAGCGCGACAGGGCGGAAATCAAAAAAACATTTTCCGCGATTATAACAGGCGAAATCGCGCCATATGAAAACTATGAAAACAGGATACTTGCCAAAAACGGCGATGAACGGATAATCGCATGGCAAAATGCCGTTCTAAAAGACGCCTCCGGCGCGATATATACCACCGTCAGTTCAGGCTCGGACATAACCGAAAAGCGGCGCGCCGAAGAAGCGGAGCGGCTTAACGCGGAGAGAATCTCGCGCCAGCAAAAAGCCATTATCCGTTTGGCGGCGCGCGCCGCGACCATAATAGAAGACCTGCCGGGCGCGCTCCGGTACATTACCAAAACCGCCGCCGACACGCTCGAATCGGAGCATGTCTGCGTGTGGATATTCAGCGAATCAAGAAAACAGCTCAAATGCGCGAACCACTTTGAAAAAAGCTCAAACACCCATTCCGAAGGTTACTCCTTTGACATTGACAAGGCCGCAGGCTACATTTCCGCCATTGAATCAGAAAGGGCCGTGGCCGCCGAGGACGCGCAAAACGACCCGCTGACCGCCGAGTTAAACGACGTGTTTTTAAAACCGCGCGGAATAATTTCACTTCTCAGCGCGCCGATTCGCATCGCGGGCAAACTTCGGGGAGTCGCCACCTTCGCGCACTCAAGCCGCAAAAAAACATGGTTCGCGGACGAAATAAGCTTCTCCGCTGTAGTGGCGGACCAGCTCGCGCAGGCCTTCATTGAAGACGAAAGGGCTAAAAAAGAGGCTGAACTTAAAAAGCTCTCCATGGTTATCGAGCACAGCGTCAACATAGTTTTTATAACGGACTCGGCTGGCGTTATAGAATACACGAACCCTGTCTTTGAAACCGTCACCGGCTACGCGAGCGGGGAAGCCATCGGTAAAAACGCGTCAATACTCGCCTCCGATGAGGTTTCAAAAGATGAGTACCGCGACATGTGGCAACTGCTGAAAGACGGCAACACATGGCGCGGCATATTTAAAAACAAGAAAAAAGACGGCTCTTTTTACTGGTGCAACACGGTAATTACGCCTATAAAAGACGACTTCGGCGTGGTAACGAAGTTCTTATCGGTGCAGGAAGACATAACTGAAAAAAGAGTTTCTGAAGAAAAGATACGCCTGCTTGAAGACTACGACACGGTGACAGGCCTTTTTAACAGAGAGCACTTCATGAAAGAAATGAACAACTGCCTGTCTGAAACGCAAAAGCTCGGCCTTCACGGCGTGCTTATGGTTATAGACCTTGACCACTTTCAATATCTAAACGATACTTACGGGCACGCCTACGGAGACCAGACGCTAAAACACGTGGCCGGAGTCATTGACGACGCGGTTAACGAGATAAGCGCGAAGCTTTCGCTTAAAATCAAGGGCTTCACCGGCAGGCTTTGTAGCGACGAATTCGCGGTGTTCCTGCCGGACATCGGGATGTCAACAGCACTCGCGAACGCCGAAGGCATACGCTCGAAGATAGCCTCATTTAGCTCCGCCCAGCACAGCGAGCACCTTACGGCTTCAATCGGCATAGCGCTTATGCCGGAGCACGGCATAGTAACGAGCGAGCTTTTCAGCAAGGCCGACGCCGCCACGTTCCGCGCCAAAGAGCTTGGCAGGAACAGAATAAAGCTCTTCAGCGCGGAGGACAAAGACCTTGAAAATATGCACATTCGCCTTAATCAGAAGGAACGCATACTCAAGGCCCTTGAAGAAGACCGCTTCATACCGTGGTTTCAGCCCATACTTGACATAAAAAAGAATATAGTGACGCACTATGAAGCTCTGGCAAGGATGCGCTCGGAAGACGGCTCGATACTGCTTCCGGGCGCGTTCATTGACACGGCTGAAAGGTTCGGCCTTGTCGGCGCCATAGACAAAATCATAATAAATAAAACCATGGTGCG
>SCQA01000201.1 GCA_004298725.1 bacterium | reverse complement strand
AAATGGCGTAATCATACGTTTTTTCATTATTAAAGCGCGGTAACGCGCCTTTATAAACGAGGTCGATAATGGGCGTAAAAGGCCGCTTGAAAGATATGTCGCTGGTGGACATTATACAAGTTTTTAATGCCGAGCGTAAAAGCGCGGCAATACACCTCGGCGGAGAGCATGGCTACGCAAGGGTCTATTTGAAAGACGGCGACGTCGTGCACGCAACGTACAGGGGGCTTATGGGCTTGGATGCCCTTTACCGGCTGTTAACGTGGAAGGACGGCGAGTTCGAGGTTGACTTCACCGAAACAGCGCCGATGAAGACCATACACGAATCATCTCAGAACGTGCTTCTTGAAGGGCTTAGAAGGCTTGACGAATCGCAGACAAAGGCAGGTGAGTCGAGGGGATATGTCGGAGACCTCGAATCAATAGGGCTTATAAATAAACTCCTTGAGCTTGGCATACTTGAAAGAAGCAAGTAGACGACTCCGGACAGGTCATAAAGGCGGCAAAGGAGAGCGGCATGGCCGAGGCTGTTAAGAACATAGCCATAATAGGCGCGAATAAAGAAGGGTTGAAGCTCTTGCCGTTGCTCCTTGGCGACGCTAAGAGCAAGGTTATTCTTATAGCCGATTCCAACAAAGAAGCCATGCTATTTAAGCTGAAGGAGCTTGGCTACGTCCTTTCTTCCAAGTTCGGCATTAAGGTAACAAACGACCTTGGTACGCTTAAGAAAACAAAAGACATTCATACCATTATAAACGCCCTTGGCGACATTGAAACTGAAAAGTTTTTGGAAGCGCCGGAATTTAGGGATATTGAAAAGCTCGCTCCGCTGAGCGCCCGCCTTTTGTGGGGCGTGGCCGCGAAGGTTCAGCCTTCCAGAGCCATGAACGCCGGCGACCACGCGCAACTTTTAAATTCTCTGCATGAAATAGTTGACGCGGTAAGGCTTACCGTTGACAGAAAAGAGCTTCTCTCGGTTGTATTGAAGCTTGCTACGGAATCAACCGGCGCAGAGAGAGGCTCCATAATGCTCATAGAGCGCGAAGACGGCCAGCTGAGGGTCGAGATAGCCAAGGGCATGGATGACGAAGTAATAAGAAAGATACGCGTGCCGCTTGGCGTAGGCATCTCAGGCAAGGTGGCAAAGGAAGGAAAGCCGATAATAATATCAGGCAGGGCTGAAGAATCGGGTTTTTCCATTCCGTCGATAAGAGCTGACGTAAAGAGCGCCATGTGCGTTCCGCTTATAGTCAACCGCGAGGTCATCGGAGTCATAAACGTAAGTTCCAATGAATCCGCTCATACGTTTACGCAGGATGACCTTAACTTCCTCACCAGCCTTTCCATTCAAGCGGCTGAAGTGATACAGCGCTCTAATGAATATGAAAAGCTCAGGGTGGACGCCGCCAAGTTTACCTTTTGGAAGGAGATAGATTCCATAATATCTTCGCCGCAACTTATTGACAAAAGCCTTGCCGTGGTGGCGAAAAGGCTTCAGCAGGTGGTACCCGGGCTTACCTGCTTTATTTATATTTATGACGCTAACATGAGCAAGCTTTTTTTGAGGGCCGCAAGCATAAAAGACGTAAAGGGCATGGGCGGTTACGGTTTTTTGAGTTTGCGTAAAGGCGAAGGTATGGAAGGCGCCGGCCTTGAGAGCGGCAAGGACATAATTCTTGTGGACAGAACCGAGGAAGCAAACACGAAAAGGGTGTATCTGTCGCTTCCGATGATAGCCGGGGGCGTTCACGTCGGGACGCTCTGCGGGCATATCGTGTGTGCGCGCGGTCTTTCAGTTTACCACGAGTCGTTTTTAAAAGAGATACGGACGCTTCTTGCCGAGAGCATATATAAGTACAAGCAGAATGAAGAAGAGAAGTCGAGGTCGCGCGAGATGTTCGCCGTTGACGAGGCTGGCATTGAGATGACGGCCATAAAAGACCGCAAGATGCTGATGACGGTTATAGCGACAACGCCTGCGGCGATAATAGGCGCGGAAGGCTCGATACTTCGCTTTAAACAGGATGAGGCGAGAAAATACCAGATGGAAGCTACCTACGGCCTTGATGACAGGCAGATTAGGGAATATTTTTTGCCGTTTGAAAAAGACACCGTGCTTGAAGTGCTCCGTAAAAAAGCGCCGGTTGTAAGGGAATTTTCAGAGGAAACCTCTCCGTACATACGTTCCATATTATCTTTTCCGCTGATGTGCGGCGGTTCGA
>SCQA01000200.1 GCA_004298725.1 bacterium | reverse complement strand
ATGGTCCTTGAAATGCCGTATTTAGACTTGCCGAATTTACGCGGGTGGTGCGATGTTTCCACCTCGGTTATGGTCGCGCCCACCCAGCTTGCAAGGGCCGGTATAAATCTGTGCATTTCGCCGTAAAGCCTTACGTTGCCGATGACCTCTTTTCTGTATGCCTTTAAAGTACAACCGTAATCGTGAAGTTTTACGCCCGTAACCTTTGAAATAAGCCCGTTGGCGAGCATTGACGGCAGTTTTCGTGAAATAAACGGGTCTTTCCGGTTCTTTCTCCAGCCGCTGACAACGTCGCTGTCTTTTATCTTTTCAATAAGTTTCGGTATGTCCGTTGGGTCGTTTTGCATATCGGCGTCCATTGTGATTATTATATCACCTTTGGCGTATTCGAAACCTGCGGCCATGGCCGCTGTCTGGCCGAAGTTCTTTCTGAAGGCGACGACAACCACGTTTTTGTCGCTTTTATGCAGGCCTTCAAGCACCCGAAGGGAATTATCTTTGCTTCCGTCGTCCACAAAGACAATTTCATACGGGTTTTTAACCTTGTCCATCACCTCTTTTATTGACTTATACAGGTGTGGAAGGCTCTCCTCTTCTTCAAAAACAGGTATGACTATTGAAACGGTTTCGTAAGACGCGTCTTTCAATCGCCCCTCCGCGACTTAAAACTTAGTGTGGCCGGACTTTTTTCGTATTCCTTTGTAGTTATAACAGCGCCATATTGAAAACTCTTTAAGTATTGCATCGTTGCGGTAAATTGTAAGAAGGTCTTTTGAGCAAGCTTCAAAAGAGCGCAGGACTTCTTTTTCAGCGCCGACGTTGTCGCCTTTAACGTATAACGCGCTCCGGCCTTTTTTAAGGCTTTCAGGCCCGGGCCAGAGGTCGTACTGGTTCATTCTTCTGTTGCCGTCGTCATAATTGTATGTCGTCGGATTTCCTTTTACGTAAAAGGCAAGCTCGCTTGTTATCTGGTACGAGTCGGCCATAATGAAAGTTTCGGGAGGCATCTCCGCGAGCGTCTTAGATATTCTATTCCCAAGTTCGCGCCAGGCCGTAACCCGGTTGTACGGCGCGCCGTATAGCACGGTTTTGTAGCCTACGTTTTCGGCAACCCATGGAAAATAAGCAAAACCGGACGATAGAACCGCAATGGTAATGCCCGCGAAAGCGAGCAATTTGTACATTTTTTTTGCTTTTTCGCCGGAGCTTTCCAAAAGCCTGTATAGAATCCACAAGGCGGCCGGAGCCGCGGTAATGTAAGACGCAGCCGCCCAGTTACCCTGCACTTTACCATGAAAACCTTTAAAGAAGAAAAATAAAAAAACCGGCGCGGAAGTAAAAAAGGCCAGAATCAGGCCAAGATTTTTTTCTTTAAAACCCGTTTTTGCGGCAGTCCATATGCCGTATGCCACTGCAACAAAGAGTATGGGCGTGACAAGGGCTAATTGCGAGCCGAAAAATTCTATTCCAAGCCTCAGGCCGGTTTTGTTTGTTTCCGGGTTTATTTGACCGAGCGTGTGCTTGATTGTAAGCTCTTCGTGCAAAATATTCCAGTATATGACCGGGGTTGAAATTAGCAGGGCTACTGTCGCGGCCACGTACGGCCACGGGCTTTTTAGCGCTTTTTTGCCTTCTTCCGTAAAGAGCATGGTCAGAAGAACGCATGGCAGTATAAGCGCCATGGTATATTTGCTTAAAAAACCAGCGCCGGTAAGCGCGCCGGCGCCGAGCCACCATGCCGGATGGTTTTCGGAAAGGGCTTTGTAAACGCACCAGATTGAAGCCGTCCAGAAAAAAACAAACGGCATGTCGGGCGTCATCAGCGCGGAGCCTGCTGAAAATATGGGTACGGTGTTCAGTATGACGGCCGAATAAAAGCCGATTTTCTCGGACTTAAAAGCGTCCTTTCCGAACAGGTATAAAGCGTAAGTCGTCAGCGCGGAAAACAGCGCCGCGCCTATTCTTACGGCAACGGCGTTTACGCCAAAAACAGAAGTAAACCCCGCAATGACCCACGCGATAACCGGGCCTTTGCTGTAGTAGCTGAAGTCAAGCCGCCTTGACCAATCCCAGTAGTGGGCTTCGTCCGGCGAAAGGGCAAAAGGCGTCCATGCTATGTAGGCAAGGCGGAGCACGAAAAGCAATATAATTATTATGATAAGGTTACTTTTGTATTTCAAGCGGTTTATCTTTTTGCGGCTTGTCGCCAATAACCTGTTGGCGTAAGTTATGCGTTATAAGCGCATGGCGGCGTTAAAAAAATTGCCGCTACTCGCGTATTTCCGGTTTATTCGTAAAACGGCTTATTATCAATGCTCCGGTGTATTTGCAATCGGCCCATGAAATTACAAACGCCACGCCCGTGCCAAGCGCGGCTCCGCCGGTAACGTCAAGAGGGTAATGCACGCCAAGATAAACCCGTGAAAACGCCACGCCAAGCGCGATGAGCATAAAAGCGGGCCAGAACTGTTTATACCTTGTTGAAAGAAAGACCATGGCCGCGAATATGTTTGTCGCGTGGCCTGAAGGAAAGGAGAACGATTTTCCGCACCCGGCCAGAAGCCGCACGCCTTCAAGAGCGTGACACGGACGGATGCGCGCAACCGCGTGTTTAAGCGCGTTTTCAGCAACATCCGCCACGGCAACGGTTACGCCGAAGAATATAATTACCCGTAAGGCCTTTTTCCAGTCCGCGACGAGCGCGATGATAGCAAGCGCCGCGATAACGCTCATAAAATATTGCTTGGCCGACATAATAGGCATGATTATGTCAAAAACCGGGTTCGTAAGCCCGGTGTTTACAAAGCGAAAAACGGCCGTATCAAAATTCTGTATGGCGTTCAAGGCGTCCTCCGGCGGTTTTTTATGACTTATTTTTAGCTTTCAAAATGCTTTCAGCGGCGAGTATAACATCTTTTACCGGTATTTCTGCCATGCATTTCGGGTCGGCGCACCTTCTTTTAAAGCACGGACTGCACGCAATGCCGGCTTGTATTACAATGTTCCCTTTGCCGTAAGGCCCGGTGCGATGCGGCGCGGTGGGGCCGAAAAGAGCAATGACCTTTGCTCCGCCGGCAACCGCAATGTGCATGGGGCCGGAGTCAACCGTAACGGCAAAGCTGGAAAGTTTCATTAAGGCGGCAAGTTCCTTTAAATCAAGTTTGCCCGCGAGGTTTATCGCGCCATTTCCAATGCGCGCTTTTAAGGCCTCAGTGCCTTTGTAGTCCGCAAGGCTTCCTATCAGCACGGGCGTGACCGCGTAACGCTTTGCAATGTCAGTTGCAACTGCAACGAATGATTCGTCGTTCCAGAGTTTGGTAGCCCATCTCGCGTAAGGCGCTAATACGAAGAAACGCTGGGTTTTCACTTCAAGGCCGTTTCGGGCGAGTATCGCTTTAACGCTTGCGAGGTCGTCATCCGTAAAGTTCATCTTGAATACGGCCGGTCCGGTAAAGCCTCCGGCGTAACGGGCAAGGTCAAGGTATCTGTCAATCGCGTGTTTTTCAATGTCATAAGGCGGCAATAATTCGTTTAAAAATAACGTGCTTTTTTCCCTGTAGTTTGAAAAACCTATGCGCCTTTTGCATCTTGAAAGCGCAACCCATACGGCGCTTTTTAACAGACCCTGAAAATCCAGCACCATGTCGTAGCGTTGCGAAGCTAAAAAACGCGCGATTTTAATGTTGCCTTTGAAGTCACTTATCCAACTACGTCTTTTAACGATAATGACGTTATCTATAAGCGGGTGCCCGGCAAGCAAACCAGAGGCGGGTTCTTCCACAAGCCAGTCTATTTCCGGTTTCAATCCTTTTTCCGTAAGGCCTTTTTTGAGGCTGTAAAGCGCCGGAAGGGTTTGCGCCACGTCGCCGATAGAGGACAGTTTTATTATAAGAACCTTCATTTTAAAAACGGCCTTTGGTCTTTTTCAAAAGTTCAACGGCTGTAATGTAAACGTCGTCAGTGCTGATTGAGTTCAGGCACATGTAGTGCCTATAGCGGCATTCGCGCTCAAAGCACGGGGCGCACGGCGTCTTTTTTGAAACGACGCGGTTATTTTTTCCAAGCGGGCCGGTTTTTGCCGCGTCGGTTGAGCCGAATATTGCTACTGTTGGCGTGCCAAGAGCCGAAGCCGCGTGCATAAGGCCGGAGTCGTTAGTTACAAAAACTTTAAAAACGCCGAGAAGCGCCATGGCAACGTCAAGCGTGGTTTTGCCCGCGAGGTTAAGCGCAGAGGGGCCTATGAGAGAGGCTACCTTGGCGCAGGCGTCTTTATCGTCCCCTCCGCCGAGAATTACAATTGAAAAGCCGGATTCACGAGAGAGGCGCGCAAGCGTCTCGGCGAATTTTTCCGGCGCCCAGCGTTTTGACGGGCCGTAGCTTGCACCGGGCGCAACCCCGATAATAGGCTTTTTATCAAGCCCGTGCTCGCTTAAAATGGCTTTGGCTTGCGCTACAATGTCTTTTTTAAGGTTTAGTTGCGGCACAGGCGGGGTTGGCGGCAGAGCGCGGCCTTTGCCTTCCAAAGCGTTTATAATATTAAGGTAGTAAAAGACCTCGTGTTTTTTTTTAATTTCGTCGGTCACGGCCACCGGCACGGTAAGAAGGAGTCTTCTAAAATCGCGCGCATAGCCCGCCCTTTGCGGTATGCCGGATATAAAAGACACGAATGCCGCGTCAAAAGCGTTTTGAAAGAGCACGGCGAGGTCGAAATGCAGGGCGCGAATCCGTTGTGAAAGCTTTATTCTGCCAATAATGCCTTTGTGCTTGCCGGAGCTTTCGTATTCAATTACGTTGTCAGCCGTAAGGCTTGCTTTGAAAACAGGCAGAACGCGGCCTTTAGCAAGCACTGTTACCTGCGCGCCCGGATAAGCCTTTTTTAATGCCCAAAGCGCGGGCAGGCACATTACCGCGTCGCCTATCCAGTTTGGCGCTCTTACAAGTATTTTTTTAACGTCGGTCGGCTTGGCCATAAATAAAAGGTAATTTTTAGCGTAACCCTGCTAAAATATTAAACATTCATTATATTACAAAAAAACAGGCTGTTGCAAACTAATTTGAAAAAAGGGTAATATATGGAAACTTCAATTAAAAGGCATGACATATTGCCATGAACCCTTATCTTCTTAAAAATGTGATAGACGAGCTTAATGCTTTGTTTATCGGCGCTATTGTGTCAAAGGTGCATCAGCCGGATGAGCGCACAATCGTATTAAAGCTCTTTAACGGCGCCAAGGGCGCGTATCTTTTAATTTCAACTCACCCGCAATTTTCAAGCCTGCATATTACCGAGGATGACTTTGAAAACCCTCAAACTCCGAAGCGGTTTTGCGCGTATTTAAGAAGCAGGATAACGAATGGCCGGGTTACGGCTTTTCGCGTTCTGACCGGCCAGAGGATAGCGCTTATTGAATTGAAAAAACGCATAGACGGCACAGAGGATGTTTTTACCCTTGTTGCTGAGTTAACCGGAAAGTCGGCAAATATAATACTTGTTGACTCAGTTGACGGAAGCGGGGTTGTGCTTGACAGCCTCCGTTATTTTAAGCCTGATGAGTCGTTAAGGCCGGTTATGCCCGGGCTTACTTTTACTCCGCTACCGATGACGTCGCTCTCAAGCGTTGGGGAATTACCGGATAAAGACCCTGCAATAAGCTGGAACGGCTTTGCCTCGGCGCTCTACTCCGGCGCTTTGCACATTGAAACGGACGGTGCGTTTAAAAGGCGGCTTGGCCGGGTTTTATCCGATACAAAAAAACGCCTTAACAGGAAGGCGGCCAACCTTAACGCCGATAAAATCAAGGCCGTGGAAGAGGCCGGGTACGCAAGGTTTGGAGATATGCTTATAAGAAACCTCTCTCAAATGAAAAAAGGCGGCAAAGAGGTCAGCCTTGACGACTGGACCAAGGCGCCTCCTGAAAAAGTCAAGATAACGCTTGACCCGAAATACAGCCCAAGGGAGAACGCCGAGCGATATTTTAAAATGGCTAAAAAGGCGAAGACGGCGCTTGAAATAATATCAAGCAGAAGCGCTGAAACAGAGCGGGAGATCGGCTACGTTGATGAATTGACGTACGAGTGGGAGACGGTCGGGTCACGTGATGATTTAAAAGAGCTTGAGGCAACATTAATTAACGAAGGTTATATGAAACGCGCTACTCCGGCGTTGTCAAAGAACCGCGGCGTTACCGGGGATAAGCGCGCGGAGCCGGTAAGAAGGCTGGCATCAAGCGAGGGGTTTGAATTGCTTTGCGGTAAATCCGGCGTTGGTAACGACCTTATCGTAAGAAGGCTTGCAGTACCGGAAGACATTTGGTTGCACGCGCACGGCGTGCCCGGCTCTCATGTGCTTATAAAAACGGCGGGCAGGGCCAAGCAGATGACCATGAAGACCATTACCGAGTCTGCCGCCGTAGCGGCATATTACAGTCAGGCGCGGGGCGCTAATAAGGTGGAGGTTATATACACCGAGGCGCGTAACGTCAAAAAACCAAAAGGCGCCAGGCCCGGCATGGTTATTGTTAGCGAATATAAAACGCTTGTTGTAAAACCCTGCAAAGGCGCTGATGACTAAGCCTTACACAACACTTTCAGAGCACCTTAAAGACCGCTGGGGCGAAAAGGTTTTTAAGGTAACCATTGACGCCGGTTTTACGTGCCCTAACCGCGACGGCACCAGAGGCGTAGGCGGGTGTGTGTACTGCCTTGACGCCGCGTTACAGCCCCTTGCGTTTAATGGAAATTCAATAGAGGAACAGCTTGACGCGGGCATTAAGCTGGTAAGAAAAAGGCACCACGCGAATAAGTTCATAGCGTATTATCAGCTTAACACCAATACGTACGGCTCGGTAACGGAGCTTGAAAAGATTTACAAGCCCGCGCTTGAAAATAGCGGCGTTTCAGCCATTGCCGTGTCAACAAGGCCGGACTGCCTTGAAGAAGACGTACTGGAGCTGTTATGCAAAATAAAGCTCAAAAAGCCGTTATGGGTTGAGCTTGGGCTTCAGTCGTCAAATGACGCCACGCTTGAGCGCGTAAACCGGGGGCATACTTCAGCCGTGTTTGCCGATGCCGTAAACAGGGCGCGTGAAAAAGGAATTGACGTATGCGCCCACGTTATAATCGGCTTGCCCGGCGAAACATTGGACGACATGCTTCGCACCGTCAGGTTTTTGTCGGACCTTCCGGTGTGGGGCGTGAAGTTTCATCAGTTGCAGGTGTTAAAGGGCACGCGTCTTGAAGAGATGTATAATAACGGAGAGGTAAGTTGCCTGCCGCTTGCAGAGTACGTTGCCATAGTGGTAGAATGTCTTGAACTTCTGCCGCCAAACGTGGTTATTCACAGGCTCTCAAGCGACGCGCCGCTTAAATATATCGTTGCGCCCAAGTGGGGAATTAATAAATTCATAATAATTTCCGCCATTGAAAAGCTTATGGTTGAAAAGAAGACTTTTCAAGGGGCTAAGTACAGGGGTTAGTGATTAGTGGCCAGTGATTGTTTGTCGTTATTATCTTTTACTAATCGCTAACCCTTAACCACTAATAACTATTTGTTATAAGGAGACTATATGTCAGATCCGCGCGTAAAGAAGTTGGCTGGTATTCTTGTGGGTCATTCGCTTGGAGTGAAAAAAGGTGAAAATGTCGTCATAGCGGCGTCTTCCGAACTTGCCAAGCCGCTTGTGCTTGAAGTTTTCAAAGAAGTTTTGAAGGCAGGCGGACACCCGCTTACAAGCATCGGCTTTGAGGAGACGCAAAATATTTTTTACAATTTCGCCTCCAAAGAGCAGATAAATAATTTTCCTGAAACCCGATACCACGAAGCCAAGAAGGTCGAGTGTTTCGTCAATATCAGGGCGTCGGCCAACAAGAAGGCGCTTTCCGGCATAGACCCGTCTCTTATAAGCGAAAGGAGCAAGGTTTTAAAGCCCATAAGCGAGGAGATAGTAAATAGAAAACGGTGGGTGCTTTGTAATTACCCCACCAACGCGTTGGCGCAGGAAGCGGAGATGAGCCTTGAAGAGTACGAAGATTTCTTATACGGCGCGACGAATATTGATTGGAACAAGGTAAAAAAGAAGGAAGAACAGCTGAAGGCCGTTCTTGATAAGGCAAGCGTAGTACGCATAGTCGGCAAAGATACGGATTTGAC
>SCQA01000199.1 GCA_004298725.1 bacterium | reverse complement strand
AAAAACCCTTTTTTTCAAGGGCTTCAAGGTGCTTTTTAGCATTTTTAGGGCTTTTTATGCCGAATTTGGCGCAAATTTCCCTTAAACTCGGCGCGTAGCCGCGCACGGAGATAAACTCCCTTAAAAAAACCAATACGCTCTCCTGCCGTTTGGTAAGCCCTTTTTGATGTATGGGATACATTTGTACCCCTATGTTAATACAAAAAAGATGCCGCGTCAAGGGAGGTATGCGTGGCTTAAAAACAAAAAGGCTAACCGGAGTTAGGTTAGCCTTTTGCATAATGGTTATTACTTTAACAAAAATCAACAAGCAACGCGGATGGAAAGAAAAAAATAACACTTAACCATTTTTAAAAAGGGAACAGGGAACTTATTAGCACATATCAGTCTATGACGTTTTGAAAATAAAAAAGCCGTTAAACAGCAACTATAAGCTTAATATCGCTTTACAGCCAATACGCTATCTGTTTCTCTAACGCGGCGCCTCCTGCGCGCCTGCTGTCGCGGGCGGTTCATCGTCTTGTAACGCCTCGTCGGCCTCTTGTATGACGATGCCTCTTCTAACCATAATGTCGTAGATGAATTCCGCACGGTTTACCACGAACTTCTGATCGCCCGCCGGATTGAATCTTCGCGGATTTGGCAGAACCACGGCAAGCCTTGCGGCCTCTTCGGCGGTTAAATCTGCGGCAGACTTGCCGAAATGCCTCTGGGCCGCGGCCTCTATGCCGAAAACGCCGTCCCCCCATTCGACAACGTTAAGGTAGATTTCAAGTATGCGCTTTTTTGAAAGCGTCCTTTCAAGCTTCCACGTTATGGCCATTTCTTTCAGTTTTCTGAAGATGGTTTTTTCAGGGGTAAGGTACAGGTTTTTCGCAAGTTGCTGGCTTATGGTGGAACCGCCCGCCCTGAACCTCTTCGCCTTTACGTTCTTCTCCATCGCCTCTTTCATGCCCTCGAAGTCAAAACCTTCGTGGCTGTAGAATTTATCGTCCTCTGCAATAACGACGGCCTTGATAACAAAGGGCGACATCTTGGAAAGCGGCCTCCACGCCTGCTGTATCGTTCTTTTTTTAGTGCCGCTCTTCCCGCCTGTCTCCCTGTATTGCATAAGGGAAGTCTTTTTCGGGTTTTCTCTCTTAAGCCTTGCCGTATCAGGCAAAACAAAAAAGTACGTTGCCGTAAGCGCTACGGCTGAAAAAATAATTATGTAAAGAACTTTCTTCATGTTTTAACTTGTAATTACCTGTAGTTTGCTTACGTTTTCTTATAAGACATTTAGCAAGAGGAGATTTTTTAATTACCCCTCATTACGGCCTTCTCCCCAAAGGGTACAAGGACGCCAGAGCGTGGGAACTATAACAGAGTTAATCAAAAAAGTCTGACACAAAGCTGTACGGCAACTGCATGGATTAGGCGTTTCAAGTTCCGGCGGCTACCCCATCTACGTTGCCAAGAGAACAAATAGCGGTTACCAACTGCCGTCAAGAGGAGACTCCTGACGGCACAACTACATAACTCCCCCTGCCCCCTCTTAGTTTAAGAGGGGGTTTTTACACTCTATTCGCCTCTAAAAAAATCAGAGTGTCTTTTCACCTCCCCTTAATCTAAGGGGAGGCAGTGACGGGTTATAACAAAAAAGGCCAAGGGGTTACCCCTTAGGCCTTTTTATCTCATGATAACGCTCTATGGCCGCACGGCTTTTCAACAGCCTGCCTAAGTCAAATCGCAAACCTGTTCAGGCCTGCCAAAAAACTCCTCTATCATAACTTTGCAGTCGTCAATTAAAAGGCCTGTCTGGGCCGCTTGGCGCTCTGAAAATTTGACAATCCCCCTCTGACCGCTTTTAACTGACGTCATAAGGGCAAAAGGCACCGGAGCCGGCGTATGCGTTTTAAGCGCGACAGGCGTCGGGTGATCAGGGAGGGCAAGCACTGTGTATTCGCCAAACCTTTCAAGGCCGTCCAGCACCCTGCCGACGACTTCTCTGTCAAAATCTTCCACCGCGGTCAGCTTGTCCTTCAAGTTGCCGTTGTGGCCGGCTTCGTCCGGGGCTTCCACGTGCACGCAGACGAAGTCTTGTTTTTCAAGCGCGGCAAGAGCGTACTCGGCCTTGCCTTTGTAATTCGTGTCAATGTAGCCCGTAGCGCCCGGCACCTTTATAACGTCAAGCCCTGCGTATATGGCTATGCCTTTCATCAAATCAACGGCTGAAATTAACGAACCGCTGACGCCGAAACGCTCTTTTAAAGTCGGCATTGCCGGAGGCATACCCTGCCCCCAAAGCCATATTGAAGTTGCCGGTTTTTTGCCTGCGGCCACCCTCTTGATATTTATCGGGTGATCTTTAAGCACGGCGCGCGAAAGCTCCGTAAGCGCCTTAAGCTTTTCATCGCCCTTGCCGTTTGGCAGATGCGGCGCGACCGGTTTATCGGAAATATCGTGCGGCGGGGTTGTTTTTACGGCGCTTACGCCTTCAGGCGCGTCTTCCCATACCATTAAATGCCTGTAAGACGTGCCCGTGTAAAAACGCACGCCGTGCTTTGAAAATTCCCTATCAAGAGTTTTTATAATGCCGTCTGCTTCGCCTGTTGTTATGTGTCCGGCTGAATAGTCGTCCATAACGTCCAAGCCGTCCTTGTCGTTGATGGTAACAAGGTTGCACCTGAAAGCAACGTCCGCTGGCGAAAGCTTTACGCCTATGGATGCCGCCTCAAGCGGCGCCCTTCCTGTGTAATACTTCTTCGGGTCGTAGCCCAGAATGCTAAGGTTGGCAACGTCGCTTCCGGGCGGATAGCCCTGCGGCACGGTGGCAAAAAGACCGTACTTGCCGGAGCCTGCAATGGAATCAAGATTAGGCGTAAACGCGTACTCAAGCACTGTCTTTCCGCCAAGCTCGTCTATGGCGTTATCCGCCATGCCGTCGCCGATAAGTATAATGTATTTCATAAAACCGGCCTTTTAAAATATAGGGTTTGCGCCGTAACCTGAACACGGCAAAAAAATTACTTGTATTTTATTTTAAGCGCTAAAATGGCAAAAGTAAAGATGAATGAAACTACATTGGCGGCAATGACGGGGATAGAGCCTATCAAAAAACCGTACGCGGTCCACAGTATAATGCCGGTGCATAAGAGCAGGTACATCACTATAGAAACGTCTTTGGTTGACTTCGTCTTCCACGTCTTTATAGCCTGCGGCAAAAAAGACCCTGTTGTCAACACGGCGGCAACCAAACCAAGCGCCGTTACGGAATCCATTTAAAACCCCATTGCCTTTAAAATCTTTTTTGTGTCCGCGGCGATTTTTACGGGTTTTTGGGACGACGCTATGGCCCTGTCAGGGTCTTTAAGGCCGTGCCCTGTAAGCGTGCAAACTATTGTGTCTCCGTCGTTAAGCACGCCTTCCTTTTTAGCCTTTATCGCCCCGGCAAGGCTCGTCGCGGAAGCAGGCTCGCAAAACACGCCCTCCCTCGCGGCAAGCAGTTTATACGCCTCTATTATTTCGTCGTCCGTTACGGCTTCAATGGCTCCGCCGCTCTCTTTAACCGCGTCAAGCGCGCCCTGCCAGCTTGCCGGATTGCCAATTTTAATCGCAGTCGCGAGCGTCTGCGGGTTTTCAATGGGGTGCCCGATAACAATGGGCGCCGAGCCTTCGGCCTGAAAGCCCATCATCTTGGGAAGGCTCGCTATCATGCCCTTTTCTTCGTACTCCCTGTAGCCTTTCCAATATGCTGTAATATTACCGGCATTGCCGACCGGCAAGAAGTGAAATGTCGGCGCATGGCCGAGGTGCTCGCACACCTCAAAGGCCGCCGTCTTTTGCCCTTCTATGCGAAACGGGTTTATGGAATTAACAAGCGTTATGGGATAGTTTGACGTAATTTCCTTTACAATGCGAAGCGCCTCATCGAAGTTGCCTTTAACCTGCAAAACAAGCGCGCCGTGCATCATGGCTTGAGAGAGCTTACCAAGCGCTATCTGGCCTTCCGGCACAAGCACAAAGGCCTTCATTCCGGCCTTCGCGGCGTAAGCGGACGCGGCGGCGGAAGTGTTGCCCGTTGAAGCGCAGATAATCGCTTTAGAGCCTTCTTCCCTTGCCTTTGACACGGCCATTGTCATGCCGCGGTCTTTAAACGAACCTGTCGGGTTAAGGCCTTCGTATTTTAAAAGAAGCCGTATGCCGCCGAATATGTCGCGCAGATTAACGGCCTCGATAAGCGGCGTATTTCCTTCTTTAAGCGTGGTTATCGCGTCTTCCCTTATTTCAGGAAGAAATGCCCTGAATTCTCGTATTACGCCTTCCCAGTTGCCTTTGTTAGTTAGCCGTGCCAAGGTTCTCCTCTATTCTGATACATACGGGTTTTTCAAATATCATATCAAGCTTTTCTATCTCTTCCAGCGCCGCGCGTAATTCCTTTTCAAGCGCGTGGTGCGTTACTATCACAAGAGGCACGGCCCCGCCGACCTTTCTATCCTTCTGAAGCACGGACGAAATGCTTATATCGTGCGCGCCAAGCACCCCGGATATTTTCGACAAGGCCCCGGGTTTGTCAATCGCGAGAAAACGAATGTAGTACGGTATTTCAAGCGTATCAATCGCTTTAATCTTTACATCTTTTACCGCGTCGTCCGTAAATGATAGCGGCGACAGGCGGTTAGCCACGCCCAGCTTCATGTTTCTGCATATGTCCATAATGTCGGCAACGACCGCGCTTGCCGTAGGCATCATGCCGGCGCCAAGGCCGTAAAACATCACCGGGCCTACGGCATTGCCCCTGACATGCACCGCGTTATACACGCCGTCAACGAGCGCCAGCGGGTGAGCCTCCGGTATCATCGTGGGGTGCACGCGAGCCTCTATCTTACCTTCCACGGACTTTGCTATGGCAAGAAGTTTTATTCTGTATTTGAATTCCTTTGCGAACTTTATGTCAAGCGGGTTTATGCGCCTTATGCCCTCGGTGTAAATGTCCTCAAGCTTTATATATGTGCCGTAGGCTATGTTTATGAGTATCGCAAGCTTATGCGCCGTGTCTATGCCGTCAACGTCATACGAAGGGTCTGCCTCGGCATAGCCTTTTTCCTGCGCCCTGCGAAGCACGTCTTCGAACTTGCCGCCGTCGTTGGTCATCTTCGAGAGGATGTAATTCGCGGTGCCGTTTATTATGCCGTATATTGAATCTATCTTATTTGCCGCAAGCCCCTCTCTCATGGCCTTGATAATCGGTATGCCTCCGGCAACGGAGGCCTCAAACCCCACGTCAAGCCCCTTGGACGACGCCTTTTTGAAAATCTCGCTTCCGTGGGTTGACAAAAGCGCCTTATTCGCCGTAACAACGTGCTTTCCCTTATCAAGGGCTGAGAGGATGAAGTCTTTGGCAATGGTAGTGCCGCCGACAAGCTCGATTACAATTGAAATGTCCGTGTCGTTTATAACGGCTTTTGCGTCGTCAGTCAGCACGCCGTCGTCAAGCTTCACGCCGCGGTCCCTTGAAGTGTCTTTATCAGCCACGCGCTTTAAAACGACCTCAAGCCCGAGCCTGTCTTTTATAACCTGCGCGTTTTCCTTCAGCACCTTTACAACGCCGGTGCCGACCGTGCCGAAACCTATAAGACCAACGTTTATTTTCTGCATATTTTTTTACCTGCGAAACCTTACGACATTTTGGCGGCCTATGCCCGCCCGAAACTAAATCCAACCGACATGTCTTCAATCAAGCCTACGAGTTTTATACTTTAGACAACTTGTCGAGGGTTTTTCGATATTTATTTATGAAAAAATTTATAACTTCTCCTTCTTCATAAAACAAGCGTGAATCACATCCATGCGCTTCTGTTAGCTTGCATTCCTCGCGAACAGTTCTCAGTACCTCCCTACCCACCTGAACGCCATCACCAGAACATGGTATATGCGCTATTCTAACTGAATCCTTCATTCTATAAACACCTGTATACCCTTTGTATCTATCTTTTAATTCAAAGCCAAACTTTTTAAGTATTTTTCCTAAATAACGATAAGTTATTGGCCTTTCTGACTTTTCAATTTTTTCAGTATTTCTCTTTAACCATGTATAAAGGCGCTCAACTTCATTGTCAGCATCGGCACAATTATCTTTTTGACTAAATTTATGAGATGCAATATCTATCATAAGTTTGTATAACTCGTCTTGTGTTACTAATGAAGTTACACGGAATGAATTTTTGTCA
>SCQA01000198.1 GCA_004298725.1 bacterium | reverse complement strand
CCCCTTGAGGGATATCAATCCCCTTCTTGGGAGAGGGTAGGGTGAGGGGTAAAGGTGAGGAAAATACAGGTAACGGTTATCGGAAAAGACATCTCAGAATTGATACCCGATACCTTTTGACTGCACAAAAGAATCAATCAGAGGTTTCCTATATTCGTAGCAGGGATGGCGTGAGGAAAAAATAGGGCCATGATAATAGGCATTCCAAGAGAGATAAAGGACAACGAATACCGCGTGGCGCTTGCGCCCTCCGGCGCGCATACGCTCATTTCCGCGGGGCATAGGGTGCTTGTAGAAACAGGCGCCGGCAAGGGAAGCGGTTTTTCCGATGCGCAATATGCTTCTGCCGGAGCCGAGGTGGCGGAACGCGGCATAGTCTGGAAGACCGTTGACATGATAGTAAAAGTAAAAGAGCCTCTCGCCGAGGAATACCGGTATTTGAGGGACGGGCTGATAATATTCACATTTCTTCACCTTGCCGCCGACCTGCCGCTTGCGGACGAGCTTATAAAAAATCGAGTGACCGCGATTGCGTATGAAACCGTTGAAACAGACGGCCGCGGTCTGCCGATACTCGCGCCCATGAGCGAGATAGCCGGAAGGCTTTCCGTTCAAATAGGCGTACACTTTCTTTTAAAGCACAATGGCGGCGAGGGCGTGTTGATTGGCGGCGTGCCGGGCGTGCCAGCGGGCAGTGCCGTTATAATTGGCGCCGGCACAGTGGGAATGAACGCCGCGAAGATTGCCGCAGGCTTGGGCGCTCGCGTAATTGTGCTTGATTCCAACGTTGATAAATTGAGGCGCGTTGAAGACGTATTTGGATTATCATCAAGCGTTGAAACCCTGTATGCGGATTACGCCGGTATTGATAGCGCCGTAACCGCGTGCGATTTGCTAATTGGCGCGGCACATCAGCCCGGCGCGAGAACGCCGAGGCTTGTTACAGCGGATATGGTTTCGCGCATGAAAAAGGGCGCGGTCATCGTGGATGTTTCGATTGATCAGGGCGGGTGCGTGGAAACCATAAGGCACACTACCCATTCAAACCCGGTTTATTATGTTTCCGGCGTAATACACTACGGCGTCGCCAACATGCCCGGTGCCGTGCCGCGCACGTCAACGCTTGCCCTTACTAACGCAACCATGCCGTACGTGCTTAAAATTGCAAATCTTGGTTTTAAAGAAGCCGTGAATACGGACGCATCCCTTAAAAGAGGCATTAACATTCACGCCGGGTCGGTCCAGCATAAATACGTTGCAGAGGCAATCGGCAAAGATTGGCGGCCCGTAGCCGTCTTCTAAGCATATACCATCCGAATTATTGCCGGATTCCACTGAGTTTATCCTGCACTTACTGCGGGGCTAACCCAGCCTACGACTGATTCAGCCTATAATTACTTTAAAAAAACATTAAAAATCAGCAAGTTTTATCTGTCATTCCTCTATAGTCCTAAAAAAGCCTTTTCCCTTGACTCAGTATTACAAATACGCTAATGTTAAGTGTTTTAGAAAGCGTGTTTAACCTATGGATTTAACGGAGGAAAATGCCCTGCGGCATAGGTTGGTGCGTTTTAGCGCATTTTATTAACAGGGGTTTCAAGTGGAAGACAGAAGTTCGGAATTTCATCAAAGACTCGGTAAGCTTGCTGAACTGAAATCATTGGGCGTTGAACCGTACCCGAACGGCTTTAAGCCGGACCATACTTGCGCTGACGTTCAAAAGAAGTTCGGCGAGGCTACAAAAGAGGCGCTTACCGCGACGCCGGAGCGCGTTTCAATAGCCGGCAGGGTAATGGCGCTCCGCGATTTTGGTAAGGCGTCGTTTATTCATGTGCAGGACAGAAGCGGCAGGCTTCAGGCATACGTAAAAAAGGACGTTCTCAGCACGGACGACTTCGCCGTATTCGGCAAATGCGACGTGGGCGATATCATCGGTATTTGCGGCCCTGTTTTCAGAACGCGCACCAACGAGCTTACGGTTGAAGCGCGCGAGTTTAAACTTTTATGCAAGGGGTTAAACCCTTTGCCGGAAAAATGGCACGGCCTTAAAGACGTTGAGGCGCGCTACAGGCAGAGGTATCTTGACCTTATGGTCAATCCGGAGGTTAAGGACGTCTTTGTCAAACGCGCCGATGCCGTCCGTTTTATACGCGACTTTCTTGTTGGAAGAGATTACGTGGAGGTGGAAACGCCCATGCTCCACCCTGTCGCGGGCGGCGCGGCGGCCAAGCCCTTTACCACGCACCATAACGCGCTTGACATGGAATTATACATGAGGATAGCGCCGGAGCTTTACCTTAAACGGCTCCTTGTGGCGGGTTTCGAGCGCGTATTTGAAATAAACAGGAATTTCAGAAACGAAGGCACGTCCACGCAACACAACCCTGAATTCACGATGCTTGAGTTTTATCAGGCTTACGCCACGTTTGAAGACCTGATGGACCTTACCGAAGAAATGATAAGCTCGCTCGTTTTCAGGGTAAAAGGCTCGATGAAGATGAACTATCAGGGTACTCCCCTTGATTTTACTCCGCCGTGGACGCGCATATCCGTAAAAGAGGCCGTATTGAAATTTTCAAACGCCGGAGAGGACGTATTTGTCGACAAGGACGCGGCGCTGAGCTTCGCAAAGGGCTTGGGCCTTCACGTGCCCGAAGGCCTTTCGCACGGCAAGGTAATCATTGAAATCTTCGAGAAGGTTGCCGAGCCTATGTTTATACAACCGACGTTCGTTACGCATTATCCCATAGAGGTTTCGCCGCTTGCGAGAAAGAACGCCGAAGACCAGAGCGTTGTGGACAGGTTTGAACTGCTCGTCGCGGGGCGCGAAATAGCCAACGCCTTTTCAGAGCTTAACGACCCGCTTGACCAGAAGGAAAGGTTTTTAAAACAGATTGAGGAAAAGGCGCACGGCGACCTTGAGGCGCACCCGATGGATGAAGACTACGTAAAGGCGCTTGAATACGGTATGCCGCCCGCCGCCGGAGAAGGCATAGGCATAGACAGGCTTGTCATGCTTTTGACTGATTCGCCTTCCATACGCGACGTGATTTTATTTCCGCTTCTGAGAAGATGATGAATTACGAGCTTTTCATAGGGCTCAGGTATCTGAGGGCTAAACGGAAGCAGACTTTTATATCCGTCATAACCTTTATTTCCATACTTGGAATTACAGTCGGTGTTACGGCGCTGATAATCGTCCTTTCGGTGATGACCGGCTTTGAAGAGACAATGAAGGAGAAGATACTCGGCGTAAACGCACACGTCGTGGTGTCTGGTTTCGGCGGTGGGGTGTCGGGTTACGAAAAGATAACCGCGGACGTGAAAAAAGTAAAGGGCGTGATGGGGGCAACGCCGTTTACTTATAATCAAGCGATGCTTTCCGCCAGCGGCGGCGCTATAGGCGCGGTTATACGCGGCCTTGACACCAAAACAGCCCCGGACGTTACAGTACTGCCGAAGAGGATAAAGAAAGGCTCCATTGACGGCATAAACACGCCGCTTGGCGACGAAAAAACATCCGGCAATTTGCCCGGCATAATTCTCGGGCTTGAGCTTGCGAGAAATATAGGCGCTAAAGTAGGCGACACGATAAACGTAATTTCACCGGCAGGCACCGTGACGCCCGCAGGCCCTGTGCCGAGAATGGCGGCCTTTAAAGTTGCCGGGCTTTTCGAGCTCGGCATGTACGAGTACGATTCCAACATGGCGTTTATATCGGTTTCGAACGCGCAGAAGTTTTTCAGGCTCGGCGACTCGGTAAGCGGCGTTGAAGTGAAGATAAACGACATATACGCCGCCGACAACGTGGCAAACGACATTCTTAACGCGTTGGAAGGGCGCTACTATACGCGCACATGGATGGAGATGAACAGAAACCTCTTTTCAGCGCTGAAGCTTGAAAAGGTCGCCATGTTCATAATACTGACGCTTATAATACTTGTCGCGGCTCTTAACATAATCAGCACGCTTATTATGGTGGTTATGGAAAAGAACAAGGACATAGCCATACTTAAAAGCCTTGGCGCGACAAAGGCGTCAATAATGAAAATATTCATGATAGAAGGCATAGTCATCGGCCTTACCGGCACGTTTCTCGGCGCAAGCCTCGGCATTGTAGCGGCGCTGAACCTTGAACGCGTGGTCGGGCTTATAGAGCGGTTGTTTCACTTCAAGGTGCTTCCGCCAAGCGTTTATTACATTGACAAGCTTCCGTCCAAGGTAGAGCCGCTTACCGTGGCCGTAATAGTGCTTGTTTCGCTTTGCATAAGCTTTCTTGCGACGCTCTACCCTTCATGGCAGGCCTCAAAGCTTGACCCTGCCGAGAGCCTGAGATACGAGTGAGGCCGTATGGACCCTAAGATGCTGACGGCGGCAAAAGAGAGGGCTGAAGGTTTTTTTGACAAAGGGCGTTTCAGGGAGGCTCTTGACACTTACGAGCACGTCAAGGGGTTTGCCGAAAAAGACCCGCGCATATTTCTCCGCATGGGAGACATCGCCAGAAAGCTTGATGAAAAAGACTCCGCCGTTGGATATTACAAAAACGCGGTCAAGCTGTTCGTTAAAACCGGTTTTATTATAAAGGCCATTGCCGTATGCAAGGTGATAATAAGCATAGACCCGTCACAGCAGGACGTGCAGGCCAAACTCGCGGAGCTTGCGTCCGGCGCGTCAGGTGGTTTGGCGTCAGTTGCCGCGCCCGTTGCAAAGCCGGCGCCTGTAATTGCCACCGCGCCTCAACCTGAACCTCGGTTGCAGGAGGTTAAAGAAGAGATATTTGAAATAGAGCCGGAAATGAAACTTCCGAAGGTGCCGCTCTTTTCAGATTTTAACGAAGACGAGTTCCTTGCCATCGTGCAAAAGGTTAAGGCCATTCACCTTGATACGGGCGCTTACCTTTTCCGCGAGGGCGACGGCGGCG
>SCQA01000197.1 GCA_004298725.1 bacterium | reverse complement strand
ACTTTTGCAGGTACTCGGTTTGAAAATTACACCCCTGCAACCGGTGTCTTTCAAGAACGCCACGGATGAAGAGTTTGCAAGCGCCGGTCTTATAGCTTTTCAGCTCGTGTTTGAGACCGGTTGCTTTATCGAACGGATGAACGACGAACAAACAACCGCCCTTTTAAAGATGGGCTTGGATTACTACTTAAAGCCCGGGGACGGGGTTAATGACGGGCAGGATGTGGTTGTGTTACCCCCTCTCCCGTAGAGAATAGGGCAGAGAAATAAACCGGAGGTAAAAATGAAAGTCGTCGCAAAAAAGGGCACGCGGTGCCCCATGGAAGGAAAGCCGAGGAATTATATAACCGACACGGAACCGTTTGAGGCGCCGGATACGTCCTATTACTTGAGGCTCATCGCGGACGGGTCGCTAACAAGAATAGAACCTGCTCCGGCGAAAGGAGGAAGTAAAACCAAATGAGCGACACTATCCAGTTCGACTCCATACCGGAGTCTATCAGAAAGCCGGGCAAATACTTCGAGTTCAACACAAAACTCGCGGTGCGAACGCTTCCGGCGAATAAGCAGAAGGTTCTGATCGTCGGGCAAAAGACCGCATCCGGCACAGTAAGCCCCAACGTGCCTACGCGGGTATATTCCGACAAAGACGCCGAGAAGTACTTCGGCGCAGGGTCAATATGCCACCTGATGGCGACTGCGGCGATAAAGGCTAACGCGTATCTTGACCTTACGGTAGCCGCGCAAGATGACGCAGGCGCGGGCGTTGCGGCAAGCTCCACTGTAACCGTAACCGGTCCGGCGACCGGCTCCGGCGCCGTAACGGTTTTCATCGGCGCACAGAAAATAGAAGTGGCGGTTGCGAACGCCGATACGGCCGCGTCCATCGCCTCTGCCATAGTAACGCAAGCCGGCAAACAACCATCACTGCCGGTTACTGCAAGTAGCGCCGCCGGCGTTGTCACGCTCACCGTGAAGAACAAGGGGCTGTGCGGAAATCAAATAGGCGTAGGGTATCAGCTTACAAACGCGCCCGGCGTGGCGATTGTTATCGTGGGCATGTCTGGCGGCGCAATTGACCCCGCGCTTGACGCCGCGCTCTCGGCGGTATTTGCCGGGCATTACGACATAGTCATAACGCCGTATAACAATCAAACGGATTTGCTCGCGCTAAAAAACCACCTCGACGCGGTATCGGGGCCGCTGGAGCAGAGGCCGGGTATAGGCGTATACGGCGTAAATGGCGCCATGAGCGACGCCACTACATTGGCAGGGCAGGTAAATGCAGGGCGCATACTGCCGGCGTATCTGCGTTATACAAGCACCCGGAATAAGTCCATGCCGTGTGAAATAGCGTCCGCAGTGGGGGCGGTTATGGCGTTAGAGGAAGACCCGGCGCGGCCGCTGAATACGTTGGAGCTGAAGGGCATAACTCCGCCGGACGTGGAAGACAGGCTCTCCAGAACCGAGCAGGAGTCGCTTCTTTGGAACGGCGTTACGCCGCTTGAAGTCGGCTCCGGTGAAACGGTTATAATCGTCAGAGCCATATCGTCGTACACAAAAGACGCCGCGGGCATTGACGACATCGCGTTTTTAGACATCACCACTATCCGCACGCTGGATTACGTCAGAAAAGCCTGCCGGGACAGAATCGCTCTCAGGTTCCCGCGCGAGAAGCTCTCCACAAAAACGCCCGCAAAGGTCAAAGCCGAACTTCTTGACGTGTTGTTACAGCTCGAGCAACTTGAAATAGTCGAGAACGTCCGGGCAAATAAAGACGGGCTAATCGTTACCAAGAGCCTGCAAGACCCTAACAGGCTCGACGCCAAGATACCGGCGGACATAGTGAACGGCCTGCACGTATTCGCAGGGCGAATAGATTTGTTGCTGTAAGACTAAACTTAAAAAAGACAAAGAGGTGGAATATGCCCGAATACGTGTCAGCGATAGAACTAACGGTAAACGGAGAATCAATAGACGATTTCAAGTCAGTAGAAGAGGAAGAGGTTGAGCACAATAAGGAAGTCAACCTCGCAAACAAAACCGGCTATGTGGGGGTTACGCCGCGCTATAAGGTGGCCGTTGATTACGTCATCCCGAAAGACAGCCCCGAGTTCGACTTCACCGGCGTATCCGACGGCACGCTCCTGCTCGACTACGGCAACGGCAAGCGGATACAATTTTCCGGCGTAACGGTTTTAAAAGTCGGCGCCACAAGTTACGACGGCGAGAAAGAAGCGACCAGAAAAGTGACGCTTATGGCAACGGACAGGGACGAGGCATAACATGAGCCTGCTTGAAAAACTCAAGGGCGGAAAGCGCAATACGAAGGTTGTAAAATTTCCCGGCACGGATGACGACGTCGCGCTCGTAATCCTGTCCAACCACGAATTGCAGGATTCGATATTCGCGGCGGAGGGTTATTTTAAAGCCGGCGATATAACGGTTTCCGCCACTACGCTCGACGCGTATGAGGACGAGCGGACGACCCAGATACTTTTCCGCGCCCTGCGCTCGCCGGACAATCTGAGGGAGCCGTTCGCGGCCACCGTTACCGAATTAAGAAAGTCCGTCACAAGGGAAGAAAAAGATTTGCTGGTAAAGGAGTATGTTGCCTTTGAGCAGGAGTGCTCGCCTCAATTCGAGACCCTGCCGGACGGCGATTTTGACAAGCTATGGGAAGACCTAAAAAAAAATCCCGAAGCCGTCTTGAACTCTTTAAATTTCAGAACGCTGAAAAAGCTTGTGCTCTATTTGGCGCTCCGGCAGGGGAACTCACCAGCGGACAATGGCTCTACATCCTAAGAATGCGCGTTACAGAGGCAGAGCTTGAGGGTGAAAAGTCGAAGAAGACAACCTACGTCGTGAAAAAGGGAAGCCATGGACGCTAAAGTTTCACTGCAATTTTTGGCCGACGGCTCAAAGCTCCAATCCGTTGTTGCCGGGGCGTCGGCCAATATAACGGCTTTCGGCTCGTCGGCGCGGAGTTCGTTCGCAACGGCCAATAAATACATAGACTACACAACCCAGCACATAGGCGCGCTTGGCACGGCCCTTACCGCCCTTTCAACCGGGATGGTCCTGAAAAAACTCTTCTCAGTGGCGGACTACATGCCCATAGACGACGCGTTGCTCATGATGCAGGCAAACCTCAAAATGTCGGCGCGCGAACTCGACGGCTTCAAACAGAGCCTCTCCGAATTTGCCGGCAGTCAAGGCGAGGACATGGCCGCTGTTTTTAGAAATGCGTCGAACTTGTCAGTAGCATACAAGCCGGATGCGATTTTAAAAATCATGGACGCGTCGGCAATGGCCTCTGACGCCATGGGCGTGGATATTACGACGGTACGGGAGAGAGTCGTCCAATTAATGAAGCTCTACAAGCAGACGCCGGAGGAAGCCGGTAACATAGCTTCAGCGCTGGTTGCGTCAAGGGTAGATATTGAAACGCTGGACGTGATGCTGCAGAGGAGCATCCTAAAAGGCGGCACGGGGAAAAGTTATCACGACCTGCTCGCCTTTTTCGGAGGCCTAAAAAAAGCAGGGGTTGATTCCTCGCGCGTGGTTTTGCAATTCAGCGGAGCGCTGGAAGCTCTTTTTGACAGCCCGAAAAAACTTAAGGGCATAGGCGTGGACGCATTCAAGCTCGACCCGGCGACTAAAAAGAAAGTGAAGAAAGACAGCGTCGAGCTTCTTGAGGAAATAGACCGGATGCTTAAAACAAAATACAAACACCTGGGCGAAGACCAGATCGTAAGCGCCTTTGACGACGCCTTCGGCCAGGGCGCCGGAAAAGGCCTCTTGATGATGATAGCCCAGTTGGACAAACTCAAGGCCGCGCGGGAGGAGCAAGGGCGAAGCGCGCAGATTGCCGCGGAACGAGCGGCTAAAGCGGACGAAAAGTGGGAAGAACAGCTTCAACGGATAAAGGGGCATCTCGACGGCATAAAAACAAGGTTCAGCGTTATTTACGACGCCGCTAAGAAGCCGGTCAAATACATGGCCGAGTCGCCTAACCTTACAAAAGGGCTTGCGTACGGCACAGCCGCGGCGTCTGTTGCAATCGCGGGCACGCTCCTGTACAAAAAAGGCGGCGCGTTTTTAAAGGGACTGAAAGGCATCGGGGGTACGGCAGGCGGCATCGCCGAAGGCAAGGCTATTGAGGCGGCTACCGGCGTTGCGCCCGTATTCGTAACCAACTGGCCGGCGAAAGGGATGATGGGGGAATCAAGCCCCATAGACGCTCTGCGGAAGCTCCCGGGCGGGGGTGGCATTGCCGAAGGCGTGGCGAAAAACGCCGGCGGGTTAAAGAGTCTCTTATTCGGAGGCGTAGGCGCCGCGGGTTTCGGCGCAACTGCCGGCCTCGTAGGCGTGGCGGCGCTCGGCGGCGCAGTCGCGGGCACGGGCATAAACTACGCGCTCGACAGATTGGTTGAAAAATTTTCCGGCCAAGACATAGGCCTCGGAGGATACCTTTATGACCTCTTTCACGGTTCGGGTATATTCCAAAATGAAATAAACATCCGCATAGACAAAGATGGCAGGATTATTCAAGAAGGCAAGACAAACCAGAATACGAACATAACCGTAGATCGCGGCGATTTTACGCCGGCATGGTATTAACAATTACTTAATGGGCGGCGCATTATGTGGCTTAAAGAAGACCTGCGGCAGGCCTCCTTTCGTAAAATAGAATTTGATTTTATAGACATAGAAGACGGCTTTAAAAAGTCGCTGGCCCGGTACGAATATCCTTATACCGACGGCTCCGACCTCGAGGACATGGGGCTTGCCGGCCGCACGGTAAAGCTTAAGGCCGTGTTTTTGCCGGAGCGCTACGCGGGGCTTTCCTCATTTGTCGCCGCTTTGCAGTCGCAAGGCGCCGGAGACGTCGTGCACCCCGTAT
Source organism: bacterium (assembly GCA_004298725.1). Classification (GTDB taxonomy): domain Bacteria; phylum Desulfobacterota; class GWC2-55-46; order GWC2-55-46; family GWC2-55-46; genus SCQA01. The sequence goes on along the minus strand of SCQA01000197.1, from coordinate 10,633 downwards.
TCGGGGCTTTTAGGGCCGTGCCGGAAACTATATCCATAAAACACGACGAGCGGGCGTACTTCGCCGAAGTGGACATTACCTTTGTAGAGCACACGACTCTTCAAATCTCCGTGCCTGCCTTCAACGCGGAGGCAGAGGCTATTGAGGCTGGCGATGAAGTTGCCGTTACCCTTGACGGCGTGGATAACGCCCTTGGCAAAACGCTTCCTGAAGATATAGATGCGGCGTCGCTTGGCGACAGCGGTTTTATGGACGCAATATCAGGGTTGACAGCCAAAATACGGGCTGTTATGTCGGGCATTAATTCGGCTGTGGCAACCGTAAAAGCGTTTATAAGCAAAACCACGGCGCCGTTTAAACTCATTACCTCGGCTGTAACTTTTGCAACGTCACTCCCCGGAGCCATACTCGGGTCGTTCGCCGCTGGCATAGAGTCGGTCGCGGGCGCATACGCAAGCCTTTTGAGCGCCCCGGGCAAATTCACGGACTCAGTGAACTTCGGTCTTTCAAAAATAGAAAAAGCCCTTGGGGACTTTGGCGGGGATAAAACAATTAAAGCCGCATGGCATTGCAGCAAGTCCTCGGCGCTAACGTCAGCCGCGGCGTTGGAACTTTCGCTCGATGAAGCTGTCGAAGCGGGCAGAACCGTAAGCCTCAAGGCTTACGGGCTGGAAAATACGGCCACGCGCACAAGGCTTATGACCATTGATGAAATAGACGCCGTAAGCGCGGCCGCGCGGGAGAGCATAAATACCGCAATAGCGTCCGTGCGGGAAGCCTTCAATTTGTCGTCGGCGCTGGAAGAGTCGCTGAAACGGCAGGCAATCATCATACAAAAACAGGCCGACAAAACAAGGCTTAAACGGGAAAAAATCATTGACTATCAAGTGCCTTCAGACATGCCGCTTCACTTGCTGGCGTTTAATCTATACGGCGGCATTGAAAAGGCGGACAGGCTCTTGTTTATAAATAAAATCAGGAACCCCAACTTTCTAAAAGCAGGTGAGGTCATCAGAATTTATGCGTGACGCCGTTGCAATAGTCATAGGCAGAACTCAGTATGCAAATTTCGTCTCGTACGAGGCCGATTCAAACGTGCTTGTGCCGGCGGACGTATTTTCATGCAAAATCTCGCGTGTTGACGCCGGAATCATGGCCGGAGAGAAGTTTCAGCTTATAGTGAACGGGTCGCGTGAGATGACCGGAATAATAGACAAAGTTTCCGCGCAATACTCCAAGGGCGCGCTGGAACTGCGCGTCGAGGGGCGCGACTACATGGGCCTGCTCGTTGATTCGTCCGTAGAGCAGTGGCAGACGTGGAAGGACGCGACGTTGAAAGACATGGCCCCAAGGTTGCTGAAACACATCCCTTATATCAAAAACAGCAAGGTCATTTACGGGAACGAAAAAGAAGACACTGGTATGCGCGCGAAGAAAACCAAGAAGGAAACGTCCAAGGGCATATTCGACGACACGTCCTCAGGCGCCAGCCACTACGAGGCCGGCATATCCGTGTTTGAGGCTCTCTCGGATTACAGCCAGAGGCATGGCCTTCTAATGTGGATGGAGCCGGACGGCACGTTGGTCTTCGGCGAATTAAAGGGCAAAGGCGACGCGCCCGAGTTTTCGTTTTTCACGCGCAAATCAGGGCAGGAGAAGGCACAGAACAACATAATATCCGCCACTCTCACGGATGACATTTCCAAACGGTTTTCGGCGTTAACCGTGGTAGCCCAGCAACAGGGCACGGATTTTCTCGATGCGGGCCGGCATGATATAAAAAAGACCGCCGTTGACGATTCGTTTCCATACAAAAAGCCGCTCGTCATTCAGTCGCAGTGCGCCGGTGAAAAGGCGGCAGGGTATCAGGCGCAGTGGGAATTGAAAAAAAGGGAGGCCGACGGCTGGAGGGCGGAACTTACGGTTGCAGGCCACGGTCAGAACGGGAATAACTACCGCGCCAATTCGGTTTGCTACGTTAAAGATGAAGTATTAAGTCTCGACGGTAATTACCTTATCCTCGGCAGAAGGTTTACGATGGACGTAAATTCAGGACCGAGAACAATGCTTACCATAGGCAAACTCATGGAGGGGTACTCGGTACAATGAAGCGGCTCTACACGGCAATACGGGTATTGATTAAGGCCGTTCGCGCCGGCAAAATTCAACGCATAGACGCGCAAGGTCTCGGCGCTGATTTTACAGACAAGGAACTCTTCCAGCACTACGGGTTCGCCTCGCGGCCGCTTGACGGCTCCGAGGGCGTTATGCTCCTTATAGGCGGGGCGGATAACGCCGTGGTTATAGCCACTGAAGACAGGCGCTACAGAATCGCGCTGGAGAGCGGGGAGTGCGCGCTTTATACCGACGAAGGCGACAAGGTGCACCTCAAGAGAAATAAGGAAATTCACATTAAGAGCGGGGGCAAGATCACAGTCGAGGCCGCCAACACGGTGGATGTGATCGCGCCTGCCGTAAACCTCGGCGCCACGGGCGGTAAGTTTATTGTGACTGAAGATTTTCTGACGTTGTTTAACGCGCATACGCATCAGGGCGATTCGGGCGGCGTAACCGGCGTGCCGAATCAGCAGGCGGGCGGCGGGTACAAGACAATAAAGGTGAAAGGCGCATGATAACCGATAATTTAAAAGGCTACTGGAAGTTCGAAGAGGCATCAGGCAATACCGTAACGGACGCTTCGGGCAACGGGTTTGCGGGTACGATGATGAACAGTCCGACGCGCGCCGTAGGCAAATTCGGGCAAGGCATTACATTTGCGGATAATCAGAACGTTATTGATTGCGGCACAGACCCGATATTCAATTTAGGCGCAAACGATTTTACTATCAATGTTTGGGTTAACCCTGTAAGAGCGTCAGCTAACGGCGTGTCCATGATGGTATCTAAGGGCACAAACTCGCCTGCCACCGGATGGAGCTGGTATTACTACGGCGACGGGCGGTTGTGTTTTGGCGCGCCCGGCATATATGAGCACGGCACCAGCGCCGGTACAATTACTTATAACGCATGGCAGATGCTGACCATAACACGGATTGCGGATATGGTAACGATGTACAAAAACGGGGTTAGTGTCTTTCAGCTATATATGCCCGGCGCCACAATATATCCAAATAATTTGCCTTTGCAACTTGGCAACATTACCTCGTCGCTTGCGTATGCAATGATAGGCGTAATGGACTCGCCCGCTATATGGGTTGGTCACGGGTTAACTGCCTCGGAGGTAACGGAGTTGTATCTCCTGACGGATTTGGTCCCGTCATCATCGTCCCCTGCGCCTGCGCCTGCCCAGCAATATAAAGACAAAGTACAGGGTAATGATTACAGAATAGACCCGTACACGCGGGATTACGTCCTAAAGGCAGGGCAATTTGCGTTAACGGCTGATATTATGAATAACATCTATTTGAGCCTCGCCGTCCGCAAGGGCGCGTGGCCGTTCGCCCCTAAATTCGGGAGCAAATTACACCTTTTGCAAAGGAGCAAAGCCACGGCCCACACGGCCGCGGTGGCGAAAGAATATTGCGATGAAGCTCTAAAGTGGATTTTGGATGACGGCCGCGCCGATAGTATAAATGTGGTAACGGAGCTGGACAGGAACAGCAACAGGCTGAACCTCCACGTCACGGCGGCGTGGAACGGCAAAAAAATAACATACGACAGTTTCGTTGAGGTGCGCTGATGGCATACGTCACAAAGACATACGATGGCATCCGGCAGGCGATATTAAATGACTACGCCAATCAAATACCCGGGGCGGACGTCAGCTCCGGTTCGGACATATACGTTAAGGCGTCAGCCCTCGCCTCGGCCATGTGGGGGCTATACCAGAATCAGGCGTGGGTAGCCCGGCAAATATTCCCGGACACAGCCGACGCGGACGAGCTTGAAAAGCATGTATCGCTTCGCGGATTGGCGCGTAAAACGGCGGTAAAGGCATCCGGTACTGTAACGTTTACAGGCACGACCGGCATTGCCGTAACCGCGGGGTTAACGTTAAAAACCGCCGAAGGCGTAGAATTTATTACAACCGCCGGAGGCACGATTGCAAACGGCGCGTTAATCGTCGCGGCAGAGGCTAAAGACGGCGGCATATCCGGCAATATTGCGGCCTCAACCGCCCTCACAATACAAGACCCGTCCGCCGGTCTTAATTCCGCGGCCACGTCGGCAGCGGCTTTCACCGGCGGCACAGACAAAGAGTCCGACGCCGCGCTCCTTGCAAGGCTACTCGATGTTTTAAGGCAACCTCCCGCCGGGGGTAACTCCAGCGACTATAAAAACTGGGCGCTGGAAGTGGACGGCGTAACCGAGGTATATGTGTACCCGTTAAGGCTCGGCCTTGGCACGGTGACGGTTGTGCCTCTTATAGCCGGAAGCGGAAGCGGGCGCATTCCGGCGCAAACAGTAATTGACGCCGTCATCGCGCAAATAGACGCGGTTCGCCCCATAACCGTAAAAACAGTTCAAGTCCTTGCGCCTACGGCAAAGCCGGAGAATGTTACGGCAGAGGTAAGAGCCGCCGAAGGCTACACCTTCAGCCAGATTAAGCCTTGGGTTGAATCGGCGATAACGGGGTATATTGACAAGCTTAAACCCCTTGAAACGCTGTATAAGTCGAAGCTTGAGAGTGTAATCAGCAACGTCGAGGGCGTGGACGACCGGAAAGTCACCGTACCGGCGGATAATATCGCTCCGGCCGACTACGGCACGCTGGTCGAGATGATTACCGCCGGAACGATTACAATTACGGAGATGGCGTAAATGACTTTTTACGAGCTGTTACAGTTGTTATTGCCGCAAGGGTGCTACGCTGAGGACGCGGAGTCTCTGCATCTAAGAGACGTAGACGTGACTGCGTCCGCGCTTGGCGGCGTGCAATCAAATGCGGACGTGCTGACTGAGGAGATTATATTCCCAAGCGAGGCCTCGGTTCTTTTATCCGAGTGGGAGCGCGTATACAAACTGGTTCAGGCGGATAAGCCGGTCTTTCAGCGCCTGCAAAATCTGACGTCCGCCATAAACGCAAGAGGCTCTCTGACAACCAAGTATATGCAGGAGGCGCTCCTGCCTTTTTTCGGGTACAACGTGGATATAATAGAATACGGCGCATTCCGCGCGGACGACCCCAATTCGTTGACTGATACCAGCGCCTATGCTCTCGATGAGGTTTATATGTATCAGTTCACCGTCAAGGCGGACAATGCGCTTATGCTAACGGGCGGCTATAACCCCGTTATGGTGCAACAGGCAATAAATAAAGCGAAACCGGCGCATACGCGCGGGATACTTGATACGGGTATTTACGGATTTTTCTGCGACGACCCTAATTCATTGACGGAACTAACACTGCTCGCAATATAAAGAGATAAGGAGGATTAAAAAGATGCCTAAGACTACGTTCGCGGCAATGATGCAAATACCATCCGCTTGGCTCAATAAGGTGTTCGGCCCTACGGGGCACCGGCACGACGGCCTTGATGAAGACGGCCATGCCCCGCTGGATTATGCTGTAGATTCCGGCGTGGCTAACGGATATGAAGCCGTGCTTACGCCGGCTTTAACGGCGCATATAGCGGGTCTGCCTCTATTCGTAAATATAGCGGCTACAAATACGCACGTGCCAAAATCGGTAACGGCACTTACTCGCGCCGGCGGCACGGCAACGGCTACCGTGCCCGCGCACGGGTGTTCAATCGGGGATTTTATTGTTGTGAGCGGCGCGGTACAGACGGCGTATAACGGCGTGTTCCAAATCGCGGCCGTTACGGCTGATACATACGATTATCCGGTTGCCAATATGCCCGCGACACCCGCGACTGGCTCAATTCTCGCCACAAAAGCGGCGACATTTCATCCGTCTGGCCTCGCCGCCACCCCCATCGTCAAGGCGGGTAACGCCCCGCTCATACCCGGGGACATTGCGTCCGGTCATATAGCGGTATTTCAATACAACGGAGAGGCCTATGAACTTCAAAATCCGGCATACGCGGAGTCGAAGTACGCCGAGGATTACGGCGTAGCCGACAATTATTCAATCAACGTAACTCCCGCGCCGGGCGCGCTGACTAAAGGCATGAAGTTCTATGTCTATATAAAGAATGCCAACGTATCTGCGACGCCGCAGATAACAGTCAACGGTTTTGGCCCGTACAACATACAAAAACAGAACGGGGCTACGCTTAACCCAGGAGATATGCTCGCAAATCACATCAGCGTATTAGTGTTTAGCGGCGCGGCATTCGACCTGCTAAACCCATACATTTTGCCGGAGCTTGGCGCGTGGGATAACGTCTCGTTTGCTTTGAACACAGTTTATCAGGCCGCCACGGGCGGGTTTGTGGATTTTTCAACCCTTGGTTCAGGCGGTTCCGTTAGCTGTACCGGATATACGGACAGTTCTAACCCGCCGGCAACAATCGGCGGCGCGGCATATGCCGACATAAACAACAACTGCGGCTTTACCATGCCCGTGCGAAAGGGAGACTACTGGAAAGTTACCGCAGGTGGGCCTCATGCGTCAGACCTAATTAGATGGATACCGCTAACCACTAAATAAGCCGGCTCAACCGGCAAGAAGGAGAAAACATGAACTTCACCACGACAACGGGCTTAGGCTACATAAAAGACGACGTAACCGGACGCATCGTAAGCAAATGTGATTTCCCCGCCAAGGTTAATATTATGACAGGAAAACCCATACCAACGACCCACCTCATCAAAGATGGCTATTCGTTCGTGGAAGTAGTTTCACGGGCAGAGCTTGATGCTATAACCTTACAAACGATAGATGAATTAAAAAACGAACTCATTGGTTTTGTAAAAGCCGAGGCATCATCACGCATATTGCTCCATGCGCCTGACTATAAAGTATTAAGACATAAAGAACAGATAGATGCGGGGTTACAAACCACGCTTACGTCCGTCGATTACTCGGCGCTTTTAGCGGTTAGACAGGCCATACGCTCCGCCTCAAAAGTTATTGAAACGGAGATCATGGGGATAAGCGATATAATGGGGTTGCAGACGTTCAATATTACCTCCAACAAAGCATGGCCTATATAGAGTAACTCAAAAAGGAAGAGCACAATGGAACCAAATTCGATAATTACACCTGGGGCTTATTTGGCGGAGTTGGAAATCAGAAAGGACCAGCAGGTTATGACGGCGTTGCGTTTCAAACTAAAGATAAAGGGGCAGGTGATTAGATAAGCGGACGTGGATAGTGATAAAATCAAATGAAGTTTGACACAGTCAACAAAAATGAGGTAGGCATTTATCGCGTTTTCTGCTAAAATTTATCGTGAGCGCTTATAGTCAGCGCATCAGTCTAATATCTCATCAAATGTAACACCTCCATATTTTTTTGAATGCAGTAAAAAAATGATTAGACTCGGGCCCAAAGGCTGGTATAATCATCTACCATGAATAAGATAACCAACCCGCACGATATACCCGACACCGAGCCGCAGGAGCCTCTTAAGGAAATACCTAAAAGGAGGCTCGGTAAAACAGGCGTGCTTGTAAGCGTGCTTGGCCTTGGTGGCGAGGGCGCGCTCCGTTCCTACGGCAACGACGCAAAGGCCTCGGAGATAATAAACACCGCCATAGACTACGGCATTAATTACATGGAAAGCGCGCGCGCGTATGCCGGTAGCGAGGCTTATTACGGAGCGGCGCTTAAAGAGAGAAGAAAAGAGGTCTTTTTAGCAAGCAAATCTCACGCAAGGGACAAGCAGGGCGCGTTTGCGCACCTTAAAGAGACGCTTGCCAACATGAAGACCGATTATCTTGACCTGTGGCAGGTGCATGACGTAAGGACTGATGAAGAAATAAATATGATATTCGGCCCCGGCGGCGCTATAGAAGCGTTTGCGGAGGCGAAGAAAAAGGGGCTTGTCCGTTTTATAGGAGTTACCGGTCATCACGACCCGGCGGTTATTCGTAAGTGCCTTGAAACCTTTGATTTTGACACGGTGCTTATACCCGTCAACCCGGCGGAACCAGCGTACAAGTGTTTTCTTGAAGAAGTAGTTACCGTCGCTGGCGCAAAGGACGTGGGCGTGCTTGCCATGAAGGTATATTTAAGCGGCAGGTTCGACGCTCCCAAGAAGCTTCTTTTAAGTTATGCGCTGTCTCAGCCTGTGGCTGTCGCGGTGGTAGGGTGCGATAACCTTGAACAACTGCGGGAAAACGCCGGCGCCGCCGGTAATATCCTTTCGCTGAAGTATAACGAAGTCAAAAAGCTTACCGCCATGGTGGCCCCTTACGCAAGGGAGCTTATGTCGTACAAACCTTAATATTTTTTATTCCTCGCCTGTAAAAGCGTCAATAAAGTCAGCGATGCGTGTAACGTAAAATTACCGCTGTAACCCCATGATTTAAAAAGTTTTATAACGTTGTGCCGTCGGGAGTTCTCCCGACGGCACGTAATTTTTCTTAGAACCGTTCACGTTTCACAATTCACGTCCTTGCCTTTCTTTGTGTGCGCCTTGCTTTTTAAAGTGAAATTAGATATATTTTTGTATGTTTTGTTTGCCGAATGTTCAGCAGTGAATAAGTTTTTTCACTCTTTGCAGTGTGAGATGTAGTTTTAGAGCGTATTGCGGTGAGATGATTAAATATTTTTGTGAAATCACAGGGTAAATGAAAAAGCTAATAACAGTCATTATGTTGTTTTTGTCTTTTGCCGTTGCCGGGGCAGGAGCCTCTTATGCGGCGGTGGATGCGCGAATTGACGACTTGATTATCACCGACAGTCCTGTTTTTGCCGTGTCTTTTGCCGTAAAAAACGCTTTTACCAAGGAAATTGAAGAGGCCATAAAAAGCGGCGTACCGACGTCTTTTAAGTTTATAATCAAGCTCAGCGCCGTCAACAGCCTTTGGTTTAACGATGAAATAGCAATAAAAGAATTTAAGCACACTGTAAAGTATGACACGCTTAAAGAGGAGTACGAAATAATACTTGACGAGAACGGCGCGCCGGTCAGAACCAAGGATTTTAACGAGATGAAAACCGCGATGACCATGGTTTCCGTTTTGCCTATTGAAACACGGCCGGAGCTTTCAAAAGGCGTGGTTTACGAGCTTAAACTTATGGCCGAGCTTCGCACTGTAAAATTGCCGTTTTTGCTTGATTATATGCTCTTTTTCGTGAAATATTGGGATTTTGACACGGGTTGGCACACGCATAGGTTTACCCGTTAGAGGGGCATGAATACCGCGAAGACACTTGACCCTGAACACAAGAGGCGGCGAAGGGAGTTTTTTATAATTCTCCTTGTCGTGCCCGCCATAATTTTTTTAACTTACGTTGAATCGCACATTTCAATACTCAGCGGCAACATACCGGTTCCCACCAATATTCTGTTTCTCGGTCTTATCAATATCAATATAATTTTGCTTGTTCTTCTGATATTCCTTGTCCTCAGAAATACCGTAAAGCTGTTTTTCGAGAGAAAGCGCAGGGTGATGGGCTCAAGACTCATGACCAAGCTTATATCGGCTTTCGTGGGCCTTACCATTGTGCCGACATTCATACTCTTTTTCGTGGTCATAGGTTTCATAAATAAAAGCATAGACGGCTGGTTCGCCATAAAAATAGAGGATTCTTTGAAGGAATCCCTTGAGCTTGGCAGAAGCTATTATAACGATTTAAACGACAGGGTTTCATCAGGCGCGAGGGGCATTGCCGTTTCAGCGGCAAAGTCGCGCATAGACGAAGATAGCGATCAAATCATGGAAATAATTAACGCCAGGATGCTTGGCAACGACTTTTCTTCCATTGAAGTGTTTACGCCGGAGGGCAGAAGGGCGGGGTATGCGATATCCGGCGCGGTTAATAAGAACATGGTGCCGGACATAGAAATGGAGCACGTTGCGAAGGCGCTTACCGGCGAGGCGTCAAGCTTTGTTGACACGCTTAGCGAAGGCGACGTTGTGCGCGCGGTGTCTCCGGTTATGTCGCTTTCACAGCCGCCAAAAGTAGTCGGCGTGGTTGCCGTGAGCTACTATGTGTCAAAAAGCCTTATTAACAGGATGAAGGACATATCCACGGCTTTTGAGAGTTACAAACAACTGAAGCTCTTAAAATATCCCGTGAAAGTAAGCTACTTCACGATACTTCTCATAATAACGCTTCTTATCGTCTTTTTCGCCATTTGGATAGGGCGCTACCTTGCCAAGGAAATAACCGGCCCCATACAACAGCTTGCCGAAGGAACGCACGCCGTGGCAAGCGGAAACTTGGAATATAAAATAAAGGTCGCGTCAAACGATGAAATAGGCGTGCTTGTAAGGTCGTTTAACCGCATGACCGAAGATTTAAAGGCGGGCAAGTCCATGCTTGAAGAGGCAAACGTTGATTTAAGAAGCTCCAACTCGGAACTCGACAGAAGAAGGCGTTTTGTGGAAATTATCTTAAGCAACGTTCCTTCGGGCGTCATTTCCATAGACAGGCTCGGCAGAATAACTTCGCTTAACCGCGTTGCCGCGGAGCTTCTCGGCGCCGAGGAAGGCGCGGCCATAGGCAAAAACTACAAAGAGGCGCTTCGCGAAGAGGACATGGAGCTTTTCCGCGACATGATAAGGGATATGAACGAGCTTGGCGTCGAGA
>SCQA01000196.1 GCA_004298725.1 bacterium | reverse complement strand
ACAAATTTGAACTGCCGAGGTAAAATCTTGTTTTTTGTGCGTTCGTATTCTCTAAGTATCGGAAGCCAACGCTTTACAATGACCTGATATGGGTATTGCATGAATACCTCCTTTGGCTTACTTCATTCTACCAAAAGAGTTACCGAATTACTGAGCATCTACAACGTCCCTATTTATTCATGTATTTTTTGGCTACGCCCTCAAAACGCCGCCTGCAACACTATCTGCCCCTTCTTGTCGTCTTGCGGGCGAATCTTGTCGCGGGTATCGTCATGCTCATAGCTCGTCTTCTCAAACGCGGCTACCAGATAATTTTCGCCGTATATCTTATAGCTCGCTCCGGCTATGACTGTCTTTAGTCTGTCCTTTCTGACATCCTTATTCGGGTCGAAAACGTCATATCTGCCGAAGAGTGAAACCTTGTCATACATCGGCGCGGTTATTTTTCCGAAAAACGAGTAGCCATCCTTCCTCTTAGGTGTTGAAGTGTCGCCGGTAAAACTGCCCTTGCCGGTAAAATACTCGGCGGACACAACGCCATATCTGTGCTGAAAGCTTAAAAACCCTGTGTTATTCGTCCATTCCTGAGGCGACAAAACACCCGCGTTAGCGGTATTGCCCTTTCCAATCACGCCGAAGTAAGTAAGCTGTAAACCCGGAAGAATATCAGGAAGAGGCCTTACGGTAAGCCGCCCTTCAACCGCTTTATTTGTGTTATTCTCCGTGGCGTTGCTGTACCCGCCGCCGTTATACGCCCCTATATGGTAGCTTCCGTACCTGCCTACGTAGTTAGAGTTGCCTACATCGGCAATTTGTTCTTTCGTAAGTTTTCCGCCGAGGTTGCCAAGCGCGCTTACGCCTAAGTCAGACGACGTTATAACCCCTCTTTTGTCTTGAAACTGCGGCCCCTGCATCCGTGTGCCTTGAAGGCCATCTTCAAAATCAAGAAACGGCGTGTGCCCTACGCCGGCCCTGATATCTATATTAGTAAGCGGACCGAGGTCCGGCGTTAGAAAATCGGCGTAGGCGTACTTTATCCTTAGCGTATAGTTGCCGGTTGTGGTTGCGCTTGTTACTATATCCGGCGTAACCCTAACCTTCAGCCATGAGTTAACCTCTTTATTCACGTTCAGATACGCTCTCTGAAGAGTAAACCTGTTATAATTCGTCGGCGCTGAACTGCCTGCCTGCGTTGCCGTCGTGCCGCCGGACTTGCCAAAAGAATAATCGAAAAAGAACACGCCGCTTAAACTCAAGCCCTTGAGAGCGGCCGGCAATTCCACCTTCTTTGACTGTATATCTTCGGCTTCGCCCGGCGATAGCGTGCCTTTATCCACAAGTTTCTGCAAAAGAGGGTCGCTTACCTCCGCGCTTGCAACCGCGGGAACAATCAGGCTAAAACCAAGCATTAACGCTAAAATCATCCTCTTCATTATCTCTCTCCTTTCATTTCATTTCGTTTCCTGTATAATACCTGCCTTTTGTTACGGGATTATGTCAGACAGGTTATGCTTTTGTTACGCGCACAAACAGCCGTAAGATTCGAGGTTGAAGAAAAAATGAAGTATATGACGGGGAAGCATTACTAAAATTGCGCCGCTTTTTGCCAGCCTCGCCATGATAACGGCTAAGAACAAAAAACCCTCTTTCTTTTTCAAGAATGGAGATTTTTTAGCAATTGCACCTTGTTTATTATATTTTTCTAAAAAGACATGCGTAGGCGGACATACCCGCGCCGAACGCGACGATTATGCCCCAATCGCCTGTAGCAATGCCGCTACCCAGAATCTGCTTGAGCGCGAATATTGCGCTGGGCGAGGAGATATTCCCGTATTCCGATAAAACCTTACGCGCCCATCGGACTTGCGGCTCCGTCAAGCCGAGTTCATCCTTTACGGCGTTGATAACGTTCTCCCCGCCGGCATGAAGCGCCCAGTGTTTGACATCCGCTACCAGCAGACCGTTTTTCTTGAGGAGTCTGGAAACCAATTCGGCGGCTACCTTGCCAACAACTCTTGGGAGGTCCGCGGAAAGCTGATTTATCAACTGGCCGTTCTTGTGGATGAACCGTATTTTTTCGCGGTGTTCAGGCGCATGGATAAGCGCGCAGTCAAGAAGTTCAATGCCCTGCGGACGGTTCCACAAAACGCACGCCGACGCGCCGTCGCCGAATATTGCGTTCGAAACTATCAAACTTATATCGTCATCCATGTGGAACGCGGCGGTGCATATCTCAACTGAAACGCTGAGCACGGCGGAGCCGAGTCTATCGTCCAAAAGCGCCCTACTCATGTTGAGGTTCGGAACCGCTCCACCGCATCCGGCGCCGACAAGATCGTACGCTGGAATATCCCGCCTGAGGCCGAGTTTTTCAATTATGTAAGTGGATATGCCCGGGCAGACATACCCGGTGCATGTGTTTACTACTATGCCGGTGATGTCCTGCGGCTTTAGCCCCGCGGTTTTCATAGCGGATAAGGATGCGTCACACGAAAGTTGCAGTGCGTTCTCTGTAAAACGCTTTATTCTGGCATCAAGGTCTTCGTTAATAAGGAAAGCCGGGTCGTTGATTGCTATATGCCTCGTTTTAACGCTTGGATGCCCGAATATCCTGCGCGCCAGCTCCATGGACTCGTTGCTGATTTTTCCCTTATAATGCTTTTCAATTACTTCAATCGCTTCCGCCTGAATTATCGTGCGCTCAGGAACGACTGTCCCCACGGATGCAATATGCTTCCCTCTTGACGTATCCATAAGTTCGCTCCGATTAATTTGAACCCGCGCCGAAGAGACTCAAGCGGCGCGTTCTTAGCAAACTTACCAGAACAAAACCAACCCGTCAATACGCTCACGCAAAAACAAAAACGCTCCTTGCTTTTTCAGGCACGGAGCGTTTAGTCACCTTACGCGCTGTCCGTGTTTTTTTAAATCAATCGGCCGGCGCTATACTCTCTTTAAAATCTTTTCGTAAACATCCTTCCTGTGAATTATGGCAAGCACCAAAACTTCAACGCCGGAAATCTTAAAAACCACCCTGTAATCGCCTACCCTCAATTTCCAATATCCCTTCAGATTTCTTCTCAAAGGCTCGCCGAATTGATGCGGCGCCGTTATAAGTCGGCTTTCTATTTCATTCTTTAAACGGCTTTTTGTCTTGGAATCGAGCAAGGGAAGGTCTGTTTCTTTTACGGCAGAATGATATAAAACAACAAAAGCCATTGCTACCAAACCTCTTCGTGCTTCAGAGCCTTTCCCTTCCTAAAAGTCTTTTCACGGCTCACTGCAACCGCTGACAAAGCAATATCCTCTTCCATCTGAAGCGCCTCCTTTACAAGGTCGCGCATTTTAAGCGACAAAGATACGCCGTCTTTTTTGGCAAGGCGCGCCACAGCCTCGTAAAGCGGTTTTTCTATTACAACATTTATCCTCGGATTCTTGGCAGGCATGCCTGTTTTCTCCTTCATAAAGTGTATCACTAACGATACACCGCGTCAAGACATAAAAACTTAAAAAAACTTGACATTTCTGGGGGGGGGTAGAATCTGTTCAACCTAAACATAGGTAACACTTTAACCTAAGGAAACGATGAGATTGCTTCGCGTAACTCGGAGTGACCAGCAGGGAATAAATCAGATGTTCTCTAAGGGGGTTTATGAAAAAACTGTTCGCTGTTTTATGTGTTGGGTTGCTTTTTACAACTGGCTGTGCGTCTATAATTAGCGGTACGCATGAAAGGATCGCTGTAAACAGCCTCGATGATCAGACAATTATTTATGTAGACGGGGCGGCAAGAGGTAGAGGAAGTATCTCTTTATACTTAGATACAGGTGGAAATCATAACCTTGTAGCCAAGAAGCCCGGATGTCAGGATGTTAGCTTAGCAATAAGTAGTTCCTTTAATCCAGTTACATTATTAAATGTCTTTTGGTTACACGGAATGATTATAGCTTTTCCAATAGACTTTATTGATGGAGCGGCCTGGAGAATTAACCCGAAGGATTACACTTTAACACCAATCTGTCCTGTAACACCGGAGAAGATGCCAACGCCTGCGATATAGCTCATTTAAGGAGAAAATAGGGATAGCTGTCCCTATTTACCAAAAAAAAAGATGGGCAGGACTTTCGTCCTGCCCATCTTTTAAATAATTCCCGCGGCGTCCTACTCTCCCACGCAGTTGCCCACGCAGTATCATCGGCCCTGGAGAGCTTAACTGCCGTGTTCGGGATGGGAACGGGTGTGACCT
>SCQA01000026.1 GCA_004298725.1 bacterium | reverse complement strand
TCGTGCAGTACCCGCACCGCAAGCTCCGTGTACTTTACGTCAACCACGCAGGAAATTTTTATTTCGGACGTTGATATCATCTGTATGTTTATACCTTCCTTGGCAAGGCAGTCGAATGTTTTTGAGGCTATGCCCGCATGGCTTCTCATGCCGGCGCCCACTATCGAAACCTTGGCTATGTTGGTGTTTCCGCTTACGTCCGCGGCGCTTATTTCCTTGGCAACGTCTTTAATTATCAGCATGGCCTTTTTATAATCGGCCTTGGACACGGTAAACGTCAGGTCCGTGTGCGTGTCATGGCTGATATTTTGAACTATCATGTCAACGTTTATGCCCGCGTCAGATAACGGCCTGAAGACCTTCGCGGCTATTCCCGGCCTATCCGGCACGCGCAGTACCGATATCTTCGCTTCGTCCTTATTATAAGTAACGCCAGACACAACGACCTTTTCCATCTCCGCATCCTCCTTGCACACAAGCGTGCCGTCGGCCTCGGTAAAAGACGACCTTACAAGCACCGGAACTTCATATTTTTTAGCGAATTCCACCGACCTCGTCTGAAGAACTTTCGCTCCGAGAGAGGCCATCTCCAGCATTTCGTCGTACGACACCTTTTTCAGCTTTTTAGCGTTAGGGCAAACGTTAGGGTCAGTGGTATATACGCCTTCAACGTCAGTGTATATTTCGCAAAGGCCCGCCTTCAAAGCGGCGGCAAGCGCCACGGCAGTTGTATCCGAGCCGCCTCTGCCAAGGGTAGTTATGTTGTTGTCCGGGTCAACGCCCTGAAACCCGGCCACTATAACTATAACGCCTTTTTCAAGCTCCGCATAAATCGCGTCCGTTTCTATGTTTTCTATGCGCGCGCTTCCGAACTGCGAATCGGTTATTATAGGCACCTGATGCCCAAGAAAACTCTTTGCCTTCAGGCCCATCTCGCAAAGCACAAGAGCCAAAAGGCCTATCGTAACCTGCTCGCCGGTTGACACAACCATGTCGTATTCCCTGCTTACAGGGAATTCAGACGCCTGCTGGGCGAGCGCCACAAGTTTATTCGTTTCGCCGGACATTGCGGAGAGAACGACGACAAGGCTGTCTCCGGCGTTCGCGGACTTTGCCACCCGCTTTGCAACGTTCTTTATACGCTCGATATTGCCTACGGACGTGCCGCCGTACTTCTGAACTATAAGCGCCATCAAACCCTCTTTCTGCCTATCTTATGTATGGCCGTGCCGTGCGCGTCCTCTGCCGCTTCCATTACAAGCTCCGGAAGCGTCGGGTGCGCGTGCACCGCTTCAGCTATCTCTTTTACTTTTATTCCGGCCCTTATCGCAAGGGCGACTTCGCCTATAAGGTCGGTTGCATGAGCGCCCACTATTGAACAACCAAGAACTTTATCCGTGCCTTTATCCGCTATAATCTGAACAAAGCCTTCTGTTTCGTCCATGCCGAGGGCCTTACCGCTTGCCGCGTAAGGGAACCTGCCTATGGTTACATTCATGCCCTTTTCAACAGCCTCTTTTTCACGAAGCCCCACGCTTGCTATTTCAGGGTCAGTGAATATGCCCGCCGGAATAGCCGAGTAATCCATTGAAACGCCTTTGCCGAGGGCGTTAGTAACGGCTACAATGCCCTGCGCCGACGCTACATGCGCAAGAAGCATCTTGCCTGTTACGTCGCCTACGGCGTAAATGCCTTTTACATTCGTTTCCATCTTGCCATTTACAACGACACGGCCTTTTTCAATGCTAACGCCAACGGCTTCAAGGCCAAGCCCGGTTGAATTAAAACTTCTGCCGATTGACACAAGCACTTTTTCGGTTATAAACTCCCTGCCGTCTTTCAAAGTAGTCTTTACGCCTTTTTCACCGGCTTCGACCTTATCGACGATAACTTCAGTAAGCACGTCAACGCCGGTCTCTTTAAACCTTTTGGCAATAACCTTTGAGACCATCTTTTCTTCGGTAGAAAGTATCGTCGGCAAAAGCTCCACAACAATAACGCTTGAGCCTAATGCCGAAAAAATAGTCGCGAACTCGCAGCCCATAACCCCGCCGCCGATGATGAGCAGGCTCTTTGGAACTTCTTTTAAATTCAACGCCTCGGTTGAAGTGATGACGTTATTGCCGTCAATGTTAAACGCCGGTATCATGGCAGGCTCGGAGCCTGTTGAAACTATCACGGCTTTTTTCGCGGCGATAACATCAACCCCTTCGTTTCTCGTAACCCTTACTCTGCTGGCAGACTCCACAAAAGCGGTGCCGCGGATAAGCTCGATGCCGTTGCCTTTAAATAATTGCTCAACGCCGGTAACGAGTTTTTTTACCACGTTGTCTTTTCTGCTGACGGCCTTTATCATATCAAAACTTACGCCGTCAATATTTACGCCGAAGTCTCCGGCGCGCTTAGCGGCTTTTAAAGCCTTTGCCGAGTAATAAAGCGCCTTGGTCGGTATGCACCCGCGGTTAAGGCACGTGCCCCCGACGGCGTCTTTTTCAACCACCGCAACCTTTGCCCCAAGCTGGGCCGCCCTTATCGCCCCGACGTATCCGCCCGGGCCGGCGCCTATGACTACTATGTCGAATTCCTTCATCTAAATATCCTTACTTTAAAATTCAATAAAATATTTTTCATTCATCGCGCCGTTCAACCGTTATTACGCGCTCTTTTTCACCGGAGTGCGTAAACCGTATAACAACGCCGCAGTCTTTTAACAGCGCCGGAACCTTATCGGCCCATTCTATAACACAAACGCCTCTTGCGTAAACATATTCTTCCAGCCCGGCGTTGTAAAATTCATCGGCGTTACTAAGCCTATATAAATCTAAATGATAAAGCGCAAACTTGCCGCCTTCGTAAATATTAACCAATGTAAAAGACGGGCTTTTAACGCGGCTTACAGCCCCGATGCCCTTTGCCGCGCCCCTTACAAAACAGGTTTTGCCTGCGCCAAGCTCGCCTATCAGGGCAATAACGTCCCCGGACTTAAAGCCTTTTGAAAGCGCCTCGCCAAGCGCTTCGGTAGCCTCCGGCGAAGCTGTTTCATAAACTTCGCTTGCCGTCACAAAGCTGTGCCTGTAAGCGAATTAAGCACGCGGGGTATAACCGCCAGCAAGTCCGTTGCCATCATGCCGACCTCTCCCGCCTCTTGCTTCAGCCTGTCCGCCGCCGCGCCGTGCACGTACGCCGCGACCACGGCGGAAGCAGTCAAGCCGTACCCCTGCGCTATAAGCCCTGCAACCATCCCTGAAAGCACGTCTCCGGTGCCCGCGCTTGCAAGCCCGGCGTTGCCTGTGGGGTTTATATACACTCTTCCGTCCGGAGCCGCAATTACCGTAAGCGCGCCTTTTAAAAGCACCACCGCGCCTGTCAGCTTTGAAAGTTTTTCAGCGGAACCTACTCTGTCGTCCTGCACGGCCTTGGCGGATACGCCCAAAAGCCGGCCAGCCTCGCCCGGATGCGGCGTCAGCACAACGCCTGCCTTTGCCTTTTTAAGCGCGTCAAAACGGCCTTTAAGCGCGTTAAGCCCGTCCGCGTCAATTACAAGAGGCGCGGAGGCTGAAAGTATCACTTCCCTTACAACATCATACATTGCATCCGATGCGCCAAGCCCGGGCCCTATAAGCATGGCTGACTTGCCTTCCATTTCGCTTATTATATATTCAATAGAAGCCTTGCATAGTTTTGAATCAACGCTTTCAGGGAGCGACAGCGTCATTACCTCTGTCGTCTTTACTTCCATTATGTCATTCAAGCTTTCAGGCAGGCCGATTGTAACAAGGCCGGCCCCTGAGCGCATGGCGGCCGTGGCGCACATATACGCCGCGCCGGTCTTGCCCGGAGAACCCGCAAGAACAAACAAATGCCCACAGCTCCCTTTGTGGCTCTCCACCGCCCTTGGCTTTAATATCGCGCTAACGTCCGGCCCGGTTGTTATATTCCACCTTATTGACGCGTCGTCTATCACGGAGCGCGGCACGCCAATGTCAATAACCTCCACACGACCAGCGTAAAAATACCCTGGAAAACTAAAAAGGCCGAGTTTCGGCATAGCCATAGTAGCGGTAATATCCGCCTTAACGGCGCACCCGAGAACCTTGCCCGTGGTTGCGTCTATGCCGGAAGGCATGTCAATTGAAATGACTTTTTTGCCGAGTTTATTTATTGTCGCTATTACATCGGCGTATATGCCCTTAACAGGCGAGCTTATGCCCGTGCCAAGCAGAGCGTCAATTATAATCGACGAATGACGCAACGCAAGAACGTGCTTACGCAAATTTTTGTTGCCCAGTATCGTCAAAAACTCGTTGCCTGATTTTAACCATACAGCCGCGTTAATTGCCGCGTCGCCGCTTAACTCATCTAACTTTGCAAGAGAAAAAACCGTTACGGGTATGCCTTTGTTTTGCAGGTGCCTCGCGCATACGAATCCGTCGCCGCCGTTACTGCCTTTGCCCGCCACCACCGCAACCCTATTGCAATTGGCCGGATTCGCTTTAAGCTCTTTCAGCACGACGTCCGCAACTCCCCTGCCTGCGTTCTCCATAAGCTGAAGCCCGCGAAGCCCGAACGCCTTTACGGCGCGTCCGTCTATGGAGCGCATTAAATCCCTG
>SCQA01000195.1 GCA_004298725.1 bacterium | reverse complement strand
AGTCGGGTGGGTGAATGCCCACGCTGACGTTGACCTGTGGCATGTTTCGCAGGTAGTCCAGTTGTTTGTCGTGTGGTCAGCGGGCCTTGCGGGCGTACTGTATGTTAGATGGCAAGTTGAACAACTTGAGCTTGCCGATGTATGCCTGCGCGCCATCCAAGTAGACGTAGAGATGTGGCAAAGCTCGCAAGTAGTCGGATAGGTGGCCGGATTATTGGCGTGAGTTGCCGGCCTTGCGTTCAAATGGCAACTTGCACAACCCGATGTCTGGCCCGGATGCCTGAAAGCCCATGTGGTGAACGTGACGACGTGACAGCCTACGCAGTCGGTGCCAAAACCATTTGCTATATGCCCCGGCGCGGACAAATACTCTTTTTCATGGCATGTGTAGCAGGTCTGGGTGACATTTCTGTAAAACCTGTCCTTATGGCAATCCTGACAATCCGCCGCGCGGTGCCTGCCGAGAAGGGGGAAACCCGTGGCGTTATGTTTGAACTGCGTTGGAGTCCATGCGTGCTGAGAATGGCACTTACTGCATTCAACCATGCCGAACTGGTTAAAATGCGGGTCAACGTGGCATTGATTGCAGTAACGGTTTACCTGCTTATAATCCGCCTTTGTCAGATGGCAGTTCGAGCAGACGGCGTCAAGATGGACTCCGTAAAGCTCGGTTCCAGTCCTCTTTTTGTGGTCGAACTTCCTCGGCTCCCAGTTAGACTGCGTATGACATGAACTGCACTCTTCCTTGAACTCGCCCTTATGCGTGTCTTTGTGGCAGTCAAGGCACTTTTCCGCTTTAGTCTTATATACCTTGTTCTTATGGCACTTAGCGCAATCGGTATCAGTATGCTTTCCTATAAGAGGGAACTTGGTTTGCAGATTGTGATTCAGCGTCGACTTTTTCCAATCAAAGGGGATATGGCATTTTGAACAAACCAAGCCAAGCTCTCCTTTATGCGTATCGTCCTTCTTATGGCAATTCTGGCAGACGGTATCTATCGGCCTGTACTTGCCGTCAATATGGCATTTGTCGCACGGAGTCTTTACATGCTTGCCCTCAAGCTTATATCCCCGGTACGTCGGCGAATTATGCTCAAAAAATGTCGTCTTCCAGCTGTTTGGCGTGTGGCAAAGGTCGCATGGCTTCCCTGTAAACTGCTTCTTATGCTCATCCTTGTGGCAGTTGTCGCATTTTTTGTATTCAACGGGCTTGAAGCGGCCGTTTACATGACATTTGTCGCAGGGCGTCTTTATATGCTTGCCTTCAAGCCTGTAGCCCTTGTACTCCGGCGAATTGTGGTCAAAAGACGTGGTCTTCCAGCTTTTCGTAGAATGGCATGACTGGCAAGTCTTTCCGATAAACTGCTTCTTATGCTCGTCCTTATGGCAGTCGTCGCATTTTTTATATTCTATGGGCTTGAAGCGGCCGTTCACATGACATTTTTCGCAAGGCGTCTTTAAATGCTTGCCGTCAAGCTTGTAGCCCTTGTACTCCGGCGAATTGTGGTCAAAGGCAAGCGTCTTCCAGCCGTTTGTGTTATGGCACGACTCGCAGGTCTTTCCAACAAATTGTTTTTTGTGCGTATCCTTATGGCAATCAAGGCACTTTGCGTGCTCCACGGGCTTGAATTTGCCGTCCGCGTGGCACTTCGCGCAAGCGACTTTCAAATGCTTTCCTTCAAGCCTGTAGCCCTTGTACTCCGGCGAATTATGGGCAAAAGACGTAGTCTTCCAAGCCTTTGTCGTGTGGCACGCGTCGCATCTCCTGCCCGCAAACTGCTTCTTATGCTCGTCCTTGTGACAGTCGTCGCACTTCTTGTTTTCAATAGGCTTGAAACGCCCGCTTACGTGGCATTTTTCGCATTTTACTTCAAAATGTTTTCCGGTAAGGCTGTACACGGAATCAACGTTGTGCTTGAACTTGTCAATGTCCTTCCAGCCTTTGAAGTTATGGCAACGGTCGCATTCCTGACTTAGCTGTTTCTTGTGCTTGTCGTCATGGCAGAAGTTGCAGTTCTGCTTCAATCCGGTCCACACGCCCTCGGTTTTATGGCATTTATTGCACTTAACGTCAGCGTGCTTGTCTTTCAGCGGATAATCGGTTCTGTCGTGGTTGAACTTGTCCTTTTCCACGGAAATCATCTTGTATTTTCTACCCTTGTGGTCCGGGTGACAGCTTACGCACGACTCCTTGAATTTGGCATGGAGGCCCTGTTTGTTTTTTATCTGTCTATCGAGTTTTTCATGGCAGTCAAGGCATTTACCATCAGGCAACCCACCGCCAAGCCTGTGGCACTTGGTGCAATTCGTGATGCCTTCAAACTTCGCGTGAGCGCTCGCAAGTTCGCCCGGGCTTATAAGCGAGTCGGCGCCGTCCTTAGCCAAAGCGTTGGAATACAAAAATAATAATAAAATGCAGATAAATAACTTCTTCATCAAGCTCCTGAGATATGCGCTCATTCGATTTATAGATGGGGCGGTAGGCGGGCTTGGTTAGCGGCCTGTTAGTTCATTGCCCGTGTCTTTATCTCAGTGGCCTACCCTGAATATATAGTAGACGATGATATGAATGAACATTATAAGAAACATTACTACGGCAAGCGGCACGTGAAAGACATGCCAATAGTGCAAAAGCCTGTGCGAGGCGTCAAAAAAGTTTCTGCGCCGGATAAGAGCGGCCTTTTTCTTCAGAAGCTCCTCTATCTCTTCCCTTATTCTCCAATGCAACGCGCCGTAATGTTTCTTCAGCATGCTTCTTAAGCGGCTTATCTTAAAAATATTCTCTATGTCTGTTTTAACCATAAGAAACAGAGCGGTTAACGGACTGACTTGCCTTGCCTTGTCGTATGGAACGCTTATGGCGTTAAAAAGGTGCGTAAGATCGGCGTTGTTCAAATGCCTGTGCAATTGTTCGTTCAGGTTATCCACAATCCTGTCTATGTCTTGCACCCCGAGTTCAGCCCCTGTTATGCTCCTTGGCACCTGTATGTAGATGTATCTGCCCACTATGCCGAAGACCATCGTTGTAATCATGCACCAGAAACTCGTGGTGATTATGCCGTTCAACTTGAAGGTGGTATGCAGTGTAACGAGCAGTGGGCCGAGTATGCCGAGAAACATATGCCCGGAAAGCCAGTGGCGCAGGGTTCCGAGCGAGTTCATCACTGCCAATCTTTTTCTTACGCTGTAAAGCATCATTACGACCATCATAAGCGAGCCTGTCCAGCCGAGCATATGCCAAATACCCTTGTTAGGCTCATAAACAATAGGGTATGACTTTAAATAACCGTACCCGTGAACAAGACTGAGTATGCTAAGCGCCGGCATGGACAGTTCAGTTACGCTCTCATACGCGCCTATAATCGCCACTATAAGCACCGTAAAAACGAGAAAACTTTCAAAAGTCATCCCCTTTTTGGCTTCTTTGGCGTTTATCGCCTTAACTGTTGTTTCTTTAGCAAGGGTATTTTCAGCTATATTTTTTGGAACGCGCAGTGTCAGAATTTGTTCAGTCTCTTTGTCCGGCATATTCATTTGCCTCCTAAAATTAAAGGAAAATTCTATCACTTTAAGTACCTAAAGTGGCTAAAATGCGTAAAAAGATAATACAGAATATAATGTTCAATAAAAAACTGCTGTAACTTCCATCACTTTGAATATGGCTGGAATTGAAGTTAAAGATAAATAAGGGCTAACTGACTGATTAGATGAAGTTCACGTCAATATGGAAGGATGGAAAGGTGAAGGCTTATGTTTCTTGTTCCGCTAAATTTGGCGGAGCGGCATCGGCATACGGAGGACGCCGATACATCCACGCCGTCAGGGTTCGGCAACCAAGTCACTTGAAACCAAGCTCAACGGCCTTTTGTTTTGCCTGAACCGCAAGCTCCTCCTCCTTCATGCCTGAGTAGGCTAACGACAAATTATAATACGCGGCTCCAAGGTTAGGGTCAATCTTAATCGCCGTAAGCGCGTCTTCCTTAGCCTGCCCAAAGTTGCCCAAACGCAGATAAGAAAAGCTCCTGTTGTTATACGCGTATGACTGCTTAGCGTCAATATTAACCGCTGAATTAAAATCCGCGACAGCCTTTTCATAATTACCCAAGGTATTATAGGTATTGCCTCTATTGATGTAAGTCCCCGGATAATTCGGTTCAAGCTCTATGGCCTTTGTATAATCTTCCAGCGCGTCATTTATCCGGCCCTTATCTTCGTATTCCATAGCGCGATTAATGTACGCTATGGGCACTCCCTTCGGGTAAACCGAGATCTCGTACGACCAAAAGGTTATGCCGTCTTTCCATATTCCTATTTGTTTTACGGTTTTACCGGCAAGCAAAACCGAAAACAAGAATATCAATGCGATAACTATCGCTAAATACGTCTTATTTCGCGCCTTTTCATAAAGATACCCTACTGCAATTGCTTCGACAACGAAAAGGGCCAGCCCCGGCAGATATGTATAGCGGTCAGCCGTAGCCTGCCCACCGACCTGCATAATTCCGATAACCGGCAAAAGCGTTATTATGTAAAAAAGATATGCCGTCAAAAAAAACTTGTGGCGCCTGAACGTGAAAATACAAAGAAAAGTCAACACGATAAAAACCAGCAGGGACAAGCCGTATTCAGGCAAATGGCCGGTCAAAGCCGAAACCCTTGGGTAATACGGCGCAAGGCTCGCGGGAAACGCCAGTTTATACAGATAAAATATATAATTACGCAGAGGGCCGAATACGCGTAACGATATGGGATAAGTCTCAACGGTCAAGACCGCACCGCAGGCCTTCTGGGCGTAAATAGTTACCGGTATGGAAGCCGCCCCTAAAATAAAAAAAGGAAGCTTCTCTGTAAAAATCCGTCTTTCAACCCTGAATATCCCGCTTATTCTTTCCAGTGGATAGTAATCCATGATTAAGAGCGCGACCGGCAAAGAAATAGCCATCGGTTTACTCATCAAGGCCATAATGAAGAGCAATAAAGAGGCTATATAAAAAAACTTCTTAAACCTTTCACCGGTTGCGTAATGAAGATAGGAATACAGGCACAAAAGATAAAAAAAAGCGCTTAACAGGTCTTTTTTCTCCGATGCCCATGCAACTGATTCAACGTGCATGGGGTGTATTCCGAAGAGAAGGGCCGTTAAAAACCCAGGCAGGACAATCCGCGCGACTAACCCGGTTTGCGGGATACCGGTCTTAGACCTGTATGCTTGGTTAATCAGTTCGCTTATCAGTATTGCCACTAAAAAGGTATTGACCGAATGCAGAAGTATGCTTGTCAGATGATGCCCCCATGGGTTTAGCCCCCATAGGGAATAATCAACGGCATTGAAAAGCGTCGTCAGAGGGTGCCAATTGCAGTTGGAGGTTTCTGTTAATATCCGCCAGAAAAAACCCTGTTGACCGATAGAACGGATAAAGGCATTCTCGTAGAGGTATACCCTGTCATCCCAATTTACAAATTGATTATTTAACGCTGGCAAATATACTAATAACGTTATTAAGGCGGCAGTCAATGACGCGATAACGACTATTTTATTTAATCGGCTAATCTTTTTTTCTTTTTGCATATATGTCAATTCATACTGTCAGTCAACCATGCAATATCTTCTAACTACTTATATTTTAAGTAATTTATATTTTTTCAAAGTTACTGTCAATTGTTGTTTTCATCCGCCGCAGAGACCGTCAAAATAAAAATGGGGGCAAAAGCCCCCATTATTAAAATATGGCGTCCCCACCGGGATATGAGGCTACGCCTCACCGGTAAGGAATAAAATATCTTCAATATGCCGTGCTCGCCTTAGGCTACGCCCGGCCTCCGGTCGAACCCTACGGGTTCTCATCTCGCCGGCAACTTGAATTTTAACAGGCTACTGACTGATGGTACCTTTTTGAAATCTGGCGTCCCCACCGGGATTCGAACCCGGGTTACCGCCGTGAAAGGGCGGTGTCCTTGGCCTCTAGACGATGGGGACATTGTTTTTACCGCTACAACCGCGAATAAAGCCCTTTAACGTAAAAGCACGGGCTTCACACAGACTTAATTAAGTTGCTTATTTACATGAACCTGTGCAGTAAACTTATGAAACTAAAAAAACTTCGTAGCTTCTTTTGAATTACTTCACTGAAACAGCCATTAAAGCCACGGCACAGTCGGCAATGACTCAGATGGCCAACGTGCCACTTGTGCCCAACGTGCCACTTGTGGCCAACATGCCGCTTGACGGGTCATAAACGGCTTACACCGCGAAAATGGTGAGCCGCCCGGGACTCGAACCCGGGGCCACCTCATTAAAAGTGAGATGCTCTACCGACTGAGCTAGCGGCTCTTTTCAGTTCAGCCAACTGCCGAAACTTAATCTATACTATATAGCATAATAAATATTTGCATGTCAATTTTAAAAAACATATTTTGAAAAAATAGATGCCTACGGTAGACAGGCCTCGCAACGTATAACCGCACACAAAAAAGCGGTATAACACTACCCCTGCTCATGGACAACTGAACGTTCATTTTTGCGTTTTCGTAGTGCGAGGCTTCAGCCTCGCTGTTGTTAAAGACTACGAGGCGACCGCCTCGCACTACGTTTAAACGTTTCTCTCTTGCATATTTTATGTATCGGCTTTTAAGTTCTTAGTAAAATCAAGTATTCAAACCTGTTAGAAAATTTCATAGCTACTGCCTTGTTGCCGCTTATTTTACCGTTGCGCTGTTGTCTGAGGAATTAGGAAGGGTGTTCACCTAAAATAAGGCTATCTTAGAATATTTTTACATATCAGATTGCAAAACTGAACCCGCGCTAAACCGGCTAAAAACTAAAGGCTCCTTATCGCCATAAGGGCGATAAGGAGCCTTTCAAGAAGCATTTATTTGTTTGAATGCTTGCCGTACACTGTTTAATTTAAAGTACGGCTACACCTTTACTACGTTCGCGGCCTGCGGACCTTTTGGCCCCTGAGTAATTTCAAACTCAACCTCTTGGCCTTCCTTGAGCGTCTTGTAACCTTCACCTGTAATTGCGGTGTAATGAACAAAGACGTCTTCGCCGGAATCCTGTTGAATAAAACCGAAACCCTTTGTGTCATTAAACCATTTTATCTTTCCACGCGCCATTGCCTTTCTCCTCCTTTTTCATAATGCACTCTTGCCGGCCTGTTGATAAATAAAAAGCCGCAGGGGCATAATGCGCCCCCGCGGCTAACATTCAACGCAACATTGCAAAAAGTTCAAAAAAGTAGTACCTCATAATATTGTGTATATTGTAGTTTATCAGCTTGCGTCCGATGTGTCAAGCACTTTTTGAAGAAACCGTAATACAAACCCCATGCTTTTATTTCACTAATTCAGAGAGCCTGACAACCTCAATTCCGTTTTCCTTAAGATAGCCGACGCTTTCTTTCAACGCAATTATAGTCTCCGGGTACGGGTGCCCTATGGCAATGGCGCTACCTTTATGTTTAGCCACGGACACAAGTTCGGCAACCTGCTTTTTCACGTAATCTACATCGCGTGTATTATCCAGAAAAACAGCCCGCTCCGCGCTTTTTACGCCCATAGACCTGGCGGCTTTTCCGGCAACCGAATCAGCCGTTGTCCTGCTGTCAAGAAAAAAGAGCCTGTGCCCCTTTGCCACATCGAGGACAACCTTCATAAGTACCATATCCTCGGTAAAACGCGAACCCATATGATTATTTATGCCGTCGGCAAATGGCACGTCTTTTATGTCATCCTCCACCTGCGCCTTTATGTCCGCAACGGACATGTTTGTAAAAAGCGCGCCTTTGCCCGGGTTTTTTCCGGTTTCACCAGAGTCAAAACCTTTTGGCTCCATTGGAAGGTGCAAAATGACTTCCCATCCTCTTGAATTATGGGCTTCAGTAGCTACTTTTTTAGAGTGTCTGAGATATGGCAGAACGGCAACTGTTATCTGGGTGTCAACGTCGAAAAGCTCGCGCATCCTTTTAAGGTCGGCGCCCATGTCGTCTATAACAATAGCCACGCGCGGCTTTATACGCGGCAACGGAATATTCTCTTCCTCAGGACGCGCAATCTTTGGCAATTCTTCGGGTATGTGTTTGGAAAGCTTGGTCAAAGGCTCTTTAGGCCCGCTTTTCTCCGGCAGAACGTAAATGAACAAAAAAACAGCCAACGCAACGCCTACTATAACGCCTAAAAGAACAAGCGCTACGGTTAATATGAAGCCTTTTGACGAGTTTTTTTTAGCCATCAGGTGAGTGGTGAATGCCGCGCCACGGAAGCGTAAGATGCCTATCAATTAAGGAGGCTCTGATTTATTCTTTTACGCAGTCAAAAGGTATCGGGTATCAATTCTGAGATGTCTTTTCCTCACCTTTACCCCTCACCCTACCCTCTCCCTCA
>SCQA01000194.1 GCA_004298725.1 bacterium | reverse complement strand
TTGCCCGCGATACTGCAATTGACGACGCGAGAAGAAAGGCCGTTGAGCAGTCGGTCGGTTCAATGGTCTCTTCAGAAACATTGGTCGAAAACTACCAGACACTCCAAGACAGCGTCTATACCAAGACTCAGGGCTACATAAAAAGCTACAGCGTTAAAAACGAATCCCATACCAACGAACTTTATCAGGTTACGATAACCGCCGTCGTTGCAGTAGGCACCATAAAGAATGACCTCGACGCCATAGGGTTGCTCCACGCAAAGGTTGAAAAACCGAGGGTGCTTTTTATGATAGCCGAACAGGCCATAGGGCATAAGTATTATACCTTTTGGTGGTACGGCAAGAGCGAATTTCACGGCGAGACGGTTGACATGTCCGCGGCTGAGCTTACTCTTAAAGAGTCTTTTCTCGCTAAAGGGTTTAACGTAGTTGACATTTCAGGCTCTCAGGACACAATTGAAATATCCAATGCCTTTAAAGTGGCGGATCTCACAGATGCTGGCGCAAGGCAGATAGGCAAGAAGCTTAACGCCGAAATAGTCATAAAAGGTAAAGCGCTGGCCAAAGAAGGGCCAAGAACCGAGGGTTCGTCGGTAGGCTCATATTTGGCTGACGTTACGGCGCAGGCTATAAAAATCGATACTGGCACCGTGATTGCCTCAGGTAAGGGGCACGGCGTGTCACGTCATGTGTCGGACGTAACAGGCGGAACCGAAGCTCTTTCAAGGGCCGCCACCGAGCTTGGCGAAAAGATGATGGAGCAGATACTTGCCAAGTGGTCAAGCGGAAGCGGCAACATTATTATCAAGCTTACCGGCGTAAAGGACTACAAAAAGATAGCTAACTTTAAAAATACGCTTAAAAAGCGCATACGCGGCGTAAGCGCGGTTTTCCAGAGGAAGTTTGAGGGCGGCGAGGCTGTGTTTGAGCTGGAAACCAAGGTGTCGGCAACTAATGTTGCGGACGACCTTGCAAGGATACCCGGTTTTACAATAAACAACACCACCGCGCACACGGTTGAAGCCTCCATGGAGCAGTAAGTTGATTTTGTTTACTCCCCTTTTTTTTAAGGGGGACAAAGGGGTTTTAAAATGTTGTATAATCTTCCCGCTAAGTCAGTAAAACGGATTTAACTGTTACAGCAGTTTATTATATAAAAAAGGAGAGAAATAACGTGAAGCTGATTATGCAGAAGCGGTTGTACTTGTTGATGTTGTTATTCATTGCGGTGTCGTTGTCCGCTTGCGGGCCGCGCATACATCCGAACCCGTCAAACCCTATTTATACAGTGGCGGTTCTTCCACCTTATAACGCGACTAATGACATTGACGGCCCTGAAATGATCAGGGGGCTTGTTGCGGAGCGTCTTCCTTTGTGGCATTACAGCCCGAAACCTCAGGCGGAAGTTGATTCGCTTCTTAGCGGCCAGATGGGCATAACGCTTGGCGAGCAACTTGACCTTACGACGCCGGAAAAGATCGGCGAAACGCTCGGCGTTGACGGCGTTGTTTATATTTATGTTTTGAACTTTGACGATAAGGTAACGGGCATATATAACGTAAAGAAGGTAAGAACCGGCATAAAGCTCGTTGACGTGAAAACCGGCCAGACTGTTTGGTCTTACGGACAGGGCGTAAAAGGCGAAGTTTCCACCGGAGGCTTAATAGGTAAGGCCGTTGCAATGGCCGCCAACGTGATGGACAAGAGGGAAGGCCTTGAGGAGTTCAGCACTATTAAGGGCATAACGGAAATACCCAATATCAAGGAATGGAAGCTTCTGTATCATCAAGACCAAGGATTTCAGGAAATGCTTATAACCACGGTTGTAAGCAAGGTCGCCGGAAAAGCCCTTAAAATGCACCTGAAGCCTGAAAGCAAGGCCATGCTTGACATGATGTTCGTAAGCTTCCCGGCAGGCCCCGGAGTGCAGGTTCGCGCCGTCACGGCTCCTCCAGCGGCAGTTGACGCCAAACCGGCAACCGCGCCGGCAAGCCAGGGTAGCACAACTGAGGTTAATGCTCCGTCAGGCGCGCCGGTCGTAGCGCCTGTTACAAAGTAAAGAGCCGCATTTTGGTTAAGGACGTTGAATTAACGCAAATAACGCGAATAAGCAAAAAGGAGGTTTGAAATATGCAGGTAAGAGGCATTGAAGCTTTGAGAGTTGTGCTTAGAAAGTCGGCTCCGGTATTAATGGCGGGCTTTGCGGTAGTAGCGCTTAGCTCTTGCGCGGCGCAGATGTCCGGGTCGGTTAAAGACGACGTCAGCGTAACGGGCCAATCCAAGAAACTTGAGGAGTCAGGCCTTAATTATAACGGCCCGCAGTATAACGTAGCCATTCTGGTTTTCGAGAATAAGACTCCAAGCAGGATTCTCGGCTTGGGCGAAGCGGCAACGGACATTTTAAGAACAATAGTCAAGAAGTCCGGCCTTGAGCCGATAAACATGGGTAAGGGCGAGATGCAACAGCAGGAAGAGCTGATAAAGCTTCAGCAGACCGGCGCTGTAAAGACAGGCAAAAAAAACGCCGCCGAGGGCTTCGAGTCAATAGACTTCCGCATCTCCGGCGCGATTACTTCGTATTCCGAGCTTAACGAAGGCGCGGATTACGGCGTGTATCAGAAGAAGGAGCAGGTCGCAAGGGTCCAGGTTGACTACGCGCTTGTTGACATCGCATCAGGCAAGTCGCTCCTTGCGGAATCCGGCATGGGCGAGTACAGAAAATCAACCGGCGGAGTGCTTG
The DNA here is from genome assembly GCA_004298725.1 of bacterium. GTDB lineage: Bacteria > Desulfobacterota > GWC2-55-46 > GWC2-55-46 > GWC2-55-46 > SCQA01. The sequence goes on along the minus strand of SCQA01000194.1, from coordinate 3,160 downwards.
GCTTCGGTTCAAAGTCTACCGCTGACGTGGGCCTTCGCGAAGGCGCCCTGCGCGACGCGCTTACTAAAGCCATGACAAAGATGATAGACACGCTTAACGCCATGCCTTTCACGAGCAAGGTGCTTTCAGTCAAGGGGCAGACCCTTCTAATAAGAGCCGGCTCAAAGAGCAAAATATCAGCCGGAACGGTATTTGACGTTATCAGGCAGGGCGCGGACCTTATTGACCCGGATACCGGAAGAGTTATAGGCAAGGAAGAGAACAGGATTGGCCAGCTTATGCTTCTTTCACATCAGAGTGACCGCGTCTCGACGGCTAATATAAAGTCAGGCGGCGGTTTTGCAGTTGGTGATGTCATACGGGCGGTTAAATAGGAGGTGACGATGACGAAACGGTTGAGTATTTTATTACCACTTTTTGCGCTTTTGCTTTTTGTGGCCGCAGGGTGCGCTCCAAAGGCTGTTAAGTGCGATTCGCCCGAAGATAACCCGAAGCATCATTATCTTTCAGGCATGAATCTTCTTGAAAAAGGCAAAATTGACGACGCCAACGAGAAGTTCAAAAGGGCTGTTTATTGCGAAGACGGTTACGGCCCGGGTTACGCGGGTATGGCTATGGTAAGCTCGCTCAGGGCTAAAGAAGCCAAGGAAGGCTACCGTCAGGTTGATATTGACAAGGCAAAGGAAAATTTGAAGCTTGCCTTCAAAAACGCCTCTGTGCTTGAAGACGAGTTTCAGGCGTATGTCGCCTCCATAAGGGTTCATACGACGCTAAAGACCAAAAACTGGTTGGATCAGGCCGAAAACGATTACAAAGACGCCATGAAGCTTAAGGTAGATGAAAACAAGCTACTCTATTACGAAGGCAGGGAAGCGGCGCATTACTTCATGGGTTTGGCGTTCCTCGAGGGCAGGGAGTTCCAGAAGGCGAGGGACCGCTTCAGCGACGTATTAGGCTCAAAGAGAGAAGGCAAGTGGCACGAGCCTGCGGATAAAGGCTGGAAGCGCGTTGACAAGATAGTTCGCGCTCTCGCGGGCATCACCGTAGGCGACGTAGGCAAGGAGATTGCCCTGAAAGATTCCGTTAAAAAGGGCGACATGGTCGCGCTTCTTGTTGATGAGCTTAAGCTCGACAAGCTCTTTGCGGGAAGGATTCCCGTGAAATCGCAGGTTGACAAAATGAAGCCGGATTTCATACCGGCGGACGTTGTCAATCATCAGTTCAAGGAAGAAGTTATAACCGCCATGAAGTGGGGAGTAAGGGGCATTGAGCCGGAGTACGACCCAACAACCAAGGCAAACCTCTTTATGCCTGACAAGCCCGTAACGCGCAAGGAAATGGCGCTTGTATTCGAGGATGTGCTTATAAAGCTCACACTTGACGACAAAATAGCCACCGCGTTTTTCGGTCACGACAAGTCTCCTTTCCCTGACGTTGCGGCCACCGCCGCGTGGTATAACGCGGTAATGAACATGACCACGAGAAACATCATGGAGGCCGAGCTGTCAGGCGAGTTCAGGCCCAATGACAACGTGGACGGCGCGGAGGCCATATTGGCCATCAGGATGCTGGCGCAGAGAATTAACATCCACTAATTAGCATTAAGGCCGCAGTCTGTTTTTAAAGCGCAATGCGCGAGACGCCGCTAAATCAAGGAGGCAAGGGATGAAGAAGATTTTAGCAATTGTCCCGTTTCTGATTCTAATGTTGGCAGTGGCCGCTTCCGCTGAAATGGGAGCTCCGCAGGTAACAACGGATATGAAACAGGCGTTTTTAAAGGGCAAGATAATCGTAAAGGGCGAGGCTACCGCCGATCAGAACCTGCCGCAGGGGCAGAGAAAACTGATGGCTATGCGCGGCGCCAAGGCAATGGCTTACAGGGAAATAGCCGAGCTTCTTGAAGGCGTTCTTGTAACCGGCGAAACTACGGTTGCCAACACCATGACGCAGTCCGACGTTGTTCGCACTTCGGTGCAGGGCATGGTCAAGGGCGCTCAGGTGGTAAACGAATCGTACGACCCGTTAAACAACATAGGCGCCATATGGCTTGCCATTCCCATGAGCGGCGCTGACGGCGTTATGGGGCAGTTGATACCGCAGTTGGCCACGATGATGCCTCCGGCTCCGGCTTACCAGCCGCCTGCCGCGCCTCCGACGCCTGCAAGGTACGACGGCCTTATAATTGACGTCAAGGGGCAGGCTTTCAAACCGGCCCTTATTAATCGCGTGCTTACCAAAAACGGCGAGATAATCTACGACCCTTCAAAAGTGGCGCAGAATATACTTGTTGAAAGGGGCGCGGCGGAGTATACCAATGACGTAGGCAAGGCAAAGGCCCTTCTTGGCGAACGCGGGGCGGCTAATCCGCTTGTAGTTAAGGCGGACAGCCTTGTAAAGTCAACCGACGCGGTTGTCGGCCCGGATGACGCTACGTCAATATTTAGCTCCAATCAGGCGAGCAACTACCTCGAAGGTGCCAAGGTGGTTTTCGTGCTTAAATAATCAGGTTGTTTGATGCGCCCTTTATTCTACCCCAAGAAGGGGGTTGTTACCCCTGCCGGTCATGCGTCTACGCGCATCGTCCGGCAGGGGTTCTTTGCAAAAAGGGGTTTGTTAAAATCAGGCACGCTTATAAGACAGTGAATGGTGAATGGTGAATGGTGAATGGTGAATGGTGAATGGTGAATGGTGAATGGTGAATGGTTTTTTGTTAAATACTAAGATTTTTTGACTCCTATCACTTGTGGGGGGAGTTGTGTTGTCGAGAGGAACATTGTGAATGATTCATTCTCCAAGGTTCGTTATGTTTGATTATGGCATTCAAGTAGTGCGAGACTTCAGTCTCGCGGTCTTTGCAACAGCGAGGCAATCGCGCCGCACTACTTGCAAGAGTAGAATGAGGATGATAAAACGAGTTTGTTTTGCATGCAAAAACGGCCTACCCTTTTAAGGCGGTTGTTGATGCAGGTTTTAAAACTCGCGCGCAGTTGCAAAATTACATATTTACAACAGGAGGTGCATGGTGAAAAAATCGCTTCTTTTTGCCGTTTTAGCCGTGATTGCTTTATTCGCGTTTTACTCGGAGGCTCAAGCGGTAACGCTTGGCGTCGAGGGCAGGTATTGGTTTACTGATTTAAAGGCTGATGCCAAAGTTTCAAAC
>SCQA01000193.1 GCA_004298725.1 bacterium | reverse complement strand
GCATGTTGGCCACAAGTGGCATGTTGGCCACAAGTGGCATGTTGGCCACAAGTGGCATGTTGGCCACAAGTGGCATGTTGGCCACAAGTGGCATGTTGGCCACAAGTGGCATGTTGGCCATTGGAGTCATTGATATGTAAAAATACAGGTTTGCTAAAATGCCGAGCCTGAACCGTCAACTTCGGTTATAACGCCGTCTTTTATAGTTAGGATAAAAAGTTTTTTTACGGCCTCTCCGTCGCTACCCCAGCGCAGTTTGCCTGACGCGCCTGTAATGTCTTTTGCTTGCCTTAGCATGTCTTTTACTTTGGCTCTGTCAGGTTTGGTGAACTCAGCCCGGTTTGTTGCTTTACCGTCGTTATCGGCCACGGTTCCGGTTGTTATTTCCGCAGAGACGTCCGATGGCGGAGTTATGAGCGAAATAAGCGCTTTTGCCGCGTCATACGCCTGCGCCTCTATTATGCCGGGTTCTTTTCCATACGCTTTTCCGAACTGCTCCGTGAATTCTTTTGCGCCAGGCCTCGCGCTTTTGTCAAAAAAACCGTCCACGAAAACAGCTCCTTCAATAACGTCTCCGCTTGAACTGGCAAGAGACTTGGAGTTCCAGCCGTTAGAGCCGAGCAGGAGAACGTCCTTTATGCCGAAGTATTTTATAAATGGCAGTATAATGCCGATTGTTTCGTGGTTCTCCGGTATGTAGAGGGCGTCTATTTTGGCTGAGATTGTATATTCTTTTATCGTGCGCCGGCCTTCTCTCCGTTTTTTAACGGACACGGCGAATATCTTTTGAAGCTCAGCGCTGAAGTCTGTAGTGCCTTCTTCGTAAGACGCTTCGCTTACGATCGTTCCGCCGAGTTTTTTTATGTCATTGGAAAAATATTCGGATAAGGCCGCGCCGTAGGCATTTTGCGGCCTGAGTATTGCGAACCTTTTTTTGCCGAGTTTTGCACAGGCGTATTCGGCTATTTCGGAGGCCTGCGCCTGCATGGTAAGCGAATTTCTAAAGACGTAGTCGCCGGCAAGAGTTACCCCTTCTTTTTGTGAAAGCGTTATTATGGGCACGGCGTTTTGTTGCGCCGCTTTAGCCGCCGTATAGGCGTTTACGCTTAACAGTGGCCCTACTATGCCGGAGACTTCCTTCATGCCGGCAAGGCTTTTAACGGCTGATTCAGTTTCTTTTTGGTCTGTTCCGTCGTCTTTTATGTAAACGCGCACTTCATTTGACGGTTTATCAAGGTTTTGGTTGAAAGTATTTGCCGCAAGCAGAATGCCGCGCAACATTGCCTCGCCGTATGACGAGTAGCCGCCTTTTAAAGGCACTATAGCGCCTATGGCAACGGCCGGTTTTTGTTCGCTCGCGTCAGTCAGTCTTTCAAGAATGCCGGACGATTCCTTTAAAAGCGCGGCTGTGCTGGCTTTTAAATGCGCGTTTTCGGCTGGAATGCCGCTAAGCAGGCCGAGCAGTATTTCGTCGGCCTCTTTTAAATCGCCTTCCCTGTAGCGCAGGAAGGCAATCCGGAAAGAAGCCTCGAATTTAAGCGGACTTTCAGGGAATTTTTCAATAAGCGTTTGGTACGCTTTAATGGCTTTTTTTACTTCTTTCTCGGCGGCATAGCTGTTTGCAAGGCTGAAAAGTTCCGCGATGTTTTTAGCGGCTTTAATTTCAGCGTCGGCGTCTTCCGTTGGTTTTTTTACCGGAGCGTCGTTTCCATGGTTTTTTTTGAATATGCCTGTTTTATCTTCAGGCGTTGGTTTGGCCTCTTCCGCTTGGCAAGGCAAGGCTGATGAAACCGCGCATAAGGATAGGATTATAATGCAAAGCCTGAGACTGCGTGTTTTCATTCAAACAGGTCCTTAACTTTTGAAAAGAAGTTTTTTCCGATAGGCATGGCGTCTTCGCCGCTTTCAGCGGCAAATTCTTCAAGCAGTTCTTTTTGCCTTTTTGTAAGTTTGGAAGGCACTTCCACTTTTATTATAATCAGTTCGTCCCCGCGTCTGCCGGTTTCAAGCGAAGCTATGCCCTTGTTTTTCATCCTGTACAGCTTGCCCGGCTGGGTTCCCGCCGGTATTTTTAGCTTTGAGTTGCCTTCAAGCGTAGGCACGTCTAATTCAGCGCCAAGAGCCGCCTGAGAAAAACTGATAGGCACTTCACAGATTATGTCGTTGCCATCGCGCTTAAATAATTCGTGCTGGAGTGCGGTTATTATAATGTAAAGGTCGCCGGGGCGGCCTCCCGGGCCTCCGGAGTCGCCTTCGCCGACAAGGCGGAGCCTTGAGTCCGTGTCCACGCCCGGAGGAACTTTTACGGTAAGGGTTTGCGTGCTTCGCGTTTTGCCCGTGCCGGAGCATTGGGCGCACGGGTCGGTAATGACGCTACCAGTGCCGCGGCACTGCGGGCAAGTCCTTGTTACCGCGAGAAAGCCCTGCTGAAAGCGCACCTGCCCCCTGCCTTTGCACGCGGAGCATTGTTTTGGCGCGGTGCCTGCCTTTGCGCCAGTGCCTCTGCATGAGGCGCAGGACGTTGTCCTCGGTATGGTTATGCTCTTTTCAGCGCCGAATGCGGCTTCGTTAAAGGTAACTTCAAGGTCGTACCTTAAATCGGCTCCGCGTTCCGGGCCGCGCTCGCGCCCGCCGAAGAAATCGGAAAAGACCTCTCCGAAGAGGTCTTGAAAGTCAGCTCCGAAGCCGGCTTCAGTTGAATACCCACCTGCCCCTGGTCCGCGTTGTCCGGCTCCGGCGGCACTGCCGAAGCGGTCGTAGTGCGCCCTTTTGTTGGGGTCCTTCAGCACTTCGTACGCTTCATTTATCAGCTTGAACTTTTCTTCCGCGGCTTTTTCGCCTTTGTGTTTGTCAGGGTGGTACTCTTGGGCAAGCCTGCGATACGCCTTTTTTAATTCATCGTCCGCGGCGTTTCTTTGAACGCCGAGTATTTTGTAGTAGTCCTTTTCTTCCATCCGCTTAGCCGCCTTTTTAAAATGAAGTTATGCCTAATCTTTGGAAACGGCCACCATTGACGGCCTTATAAGTTTGCCCTTCAGAAAATACCCCTTTTGGAATTCCTTTACAACCGTGCCGGGTTCAAAGCCGTCGGCGTCATCATGGCTTATGGCGTGGTGCAGGACAGGGTCGAATTTTTCGCCGACTGACTTTACCTCTGTAATGCCGAATTTTTTAAGAGTTGCGCGGAACTGCTCAAGCGTCAGCTGAACGCCTTCATGGAGCGAGTTTTTGTTGCCTGTGCCGTCATTTGCGTGATAAAACGCCCTTTCAAGGTTGTCAAGCACAGGCAGTATCTCGGTTATCAGGCTTTCGTTAGCCAGCGCTATTGATTCGCCCTTTTCTTTTTCAACCCGCTTTTTGTAGTTTTCAGTATCAGCCGTGAGCCTTAAAAGCCTATCGTAGAGCGCGGCGGTTTCCTTTGTTTTTTCAGACAGCTCTGATTCAAGCCTTTCAATTTTATTCCAGCCGGTCTCTTCTATAAGCGCTGTTTCCTCGGCGGTTTCGTCTGGTATCAAGGCGTCTTGTTCTTTTTCTCCGGCGGTTTCTCCGCCGGTTGAATTGTTTTTCATCTTATTGTTTGTCATCATATTCCTGTATTGACGTTAGTGTTCTAATTGGCAACGGCGGGGCTTGTTAAAAGCTTCCGCTGAGAAGCCCAGCGGTGTAGGAGACCAACGGAAGAATTTTCGAGTAGTTCATCCTTACCGGCCCTATGACTCCGAGCGTGCCGAAAATGTCTTTACCCCTGCCGCACGGAGCGGTTACGAATGAAAGCCCGCTGAACTGTTCTATGCTTGACTGCGAGCCCATGAATACGTGGACTCCTTCTTCCTCAATGCTCTTGTCGAGTATCTTTATGAGAAGGTTTTTTTCTTCAAACGCGGCGAATATCTCTTTAAGCCTTGCAAGATCGTCCCTGAATTCGGGTTGCTCTATCATCTTCATGTGCCCTTCGACGAAGAGGTCTTTTACGGAGTCGTCGTTGTCGTCGCCAAGCGCCATCCTGCTAAGTTTGAAAGCGTTGGAGAGGATCTCGTCGTAAAGGTTCTTTTCAATCTTCATTTCAAGGGCTATTTTAGCGCGAAGCGAGCGCAGAGTAAGGCCGGAGCCGACGGAGTTAAGGTAGTTTGATGTTTTTTCGAGGTTAAGGCCGTTGACGTCTATTCTTACGCGGCGCGTTTTGACCATGCCGAGCCTTGACATTATAAGCACCATGACGGTTTCGCGGTCAATGGGCAAGAGCCTTATGTGCTTTATGGTAAAGTTGTCTTTTCCGGGCATGAAGGCAAGCCCGGCACAGCTTGTAAGGGTGGAGAGGGCCTTAGTGGCGCGCTCAAAGGCGTTTTCAATGCCTGTGTTGGCCTCCGAACATCTTCTCAGCATGTTTTTGTCGTTGTCAAGCGGCTCTTCAAGCTCAAGAAGGCTGTCAATGTAAAAGCGGAAGCTCTTTTCAGTGGGTATCCTTCCGGCGGAGGTGTGCGGCGATGTAAGAAAACCGGAGCTTTCAAGCTCGGCCATGATGTTGCGTATCGTTGCCGGGCTTAAATCAAGCAAGTAGCGCGTGGCAATGGCTTTAGACCCCACCGGCTCCGCCGTTAAGATGTAATCTTTTACAATGGCGCCGAGTATCCTCTTGCTTCGCTCTGAAAAACCGGCGATATTTTTATCGGTTGTCTTTAAAGTCATAATAAGTTTCGTAATATTCCAACATATAAGATAGCAACCGCACAGTTCAATGTCAAGGTTTACAAAAGGGTTTTAGTCAGGCTTAAAAAGACCTCGTTTGAAATAAGCACGCCCCGTGGAGTAAGCCTGATTGCGTTGTCCGTTATGCTTACAAGGCCGGAATCTTTAAGCATTCCGAGGTTTTTAAACGCCGTATCAGGGGCTACGCCGAAGCGTTCGCAAAATGCGGCTATGTCAATGCCCCGTTCAATCATTCTAAGCGAGAGCATGGCACATTCCGTCATGGCCTGAGCTTTTGTCAGTGTTTCTCCTCCGGCAGAGGCCTTGCCTCCTGCTTCGACAAGGTTCATGTATCGCTCAGGGTTCTTTTCGTTCCAGTGCCGTTTTCCCCACGGCGGAGTATTCACGAACGAATGCGCTCCGGCGCCAAGCCCTATGGTGTCAAGGCCGTACCAGTACCTTTGGTTGTGCCTGCTTAAGCGTCCGGGCATGGCGAAGTTGGATATTTCATAATGTACGTAGCCGGCCTTTTTAAGAGTTTCAACGGCAACTTCGTACATTTGGGCTTCTTCTTCCTCCGAAGGCAGGCCGTCCGTTGAAAGTATCTTATATTTCGCGTAAAAAGGCGTGTTCTGTTCTATTGTAAGGCCGTAAAGGGATATGTGTTCGGCGCCGAGTTCAACTACCTTCTGAAGTTCGGCTTTCCAATCGTTCAAGCTCTGGCCGGGCAGGGCGAATATCAGGTCAACGCCGATGTTGTCAAACCCGGCTTTGCGGGCCAAGATAAACGCGTCAATTGCTTTTTGCGCGGTGTGTATACGGCCAAGCGTTTTAAGCATTGCGTCGTTAAATGACTGCACGCCTATGCTTACGCGGTTTACACCGGCATTCCCGTAGCCATCAAGTTTTTCATCGTCAATACTTTCGGGGTTTATTTCAATTGTTATTTCAACGTTTTCGTCAGCATTTGGCGATAGCAGTTCTTTTATCGCTTTTATCAGGCGTGAAATAGGGGGAGGGGAGAATATCGAGGGGGTTCCTCCGCCGATGTATATGGTTTGAAGCGCCCCTGCTTTAGCGTCTTCGGCTTTTGCCGCCGAGGCGAGTTCCTTTATAAGGCAGTCGGTATAGCGCCTCTCGGGCGCGGTGCGCGCCACTGCGGAGTTAAAGTCGCAGTAGAGGCACTTTGAAGCGCAGTACGGTATGTGTGCATAAACGCCAATTGAGTTTTTTATTGGTTTTTCCTGTGGTATCGGCATAGCCTTTTTATTATTCCGTTTGGTGTGATTATTCCTAAAAGTCTGCCTGCGTCGTCAACAACGAGGACTGCTTCAGCCGGGTTTTGTTTGCGCGTAAAAAGCGCCAGCACCTCTTCAATCGGTGCTGAAGGCGGTAGAGAAGCAAAGTCCGCGACCATGGCTTCTTCCGCTTTTTTAAGCGGCAAGGCCGTTATCGCCGATATAACCTCCGGCAGGGTTTTAGCTCTGGCTTGCCGCATGATGCTTCGCTGGCTTATAACGCCTATCGCGACGTTGGAGGCGTCAACAACCGCCAGCAACGCGCCGGAGCCTTCCGCGCTTAAAGCCTCAAGCGCAGGGGCAAGGCTCTCATCCGGCGAAAGCTTGATAAAGTCCGTTGACATTATGTTGGCGGCAATCATAATGGATATATTTTACGGCCTATCAAGGTTTTTAGCTACTGTTAAATGAATATTCGCATTACTGTTGACAACCATAGTGAAAATACATATCATTTTGACGGTTTTAAATACTTTCGCGGTTTGTTCATAGTGAGGGGTGAGTCAGTCATGGCAGTCGCAAACAAGGCTGTACATACACGCGGCGGGGTGTGGCTTTCCGCCATGCTCTTTGTCATAGCCGCTATTATTTTACAGTCAACCGTATTCGCCGCGGACGCCGTGCCAAAAGAAGCCGGGCATGACATTTTCCCCGTCACTTTTTTGTGGATAGCCGTAATACTTATTCTTGCGAGGGCTTCAAGCCTTATTGAGCGCGTAGGCCAGCCTGCCGTGCTCGGCGAGCTGTTAATCGGCGTTGCCGCCGGAAGCCTGTATCTTGTCGGCATAGATGTTTTCGAGCCGATAAAGTCAAACGGGATTATCCACTTCCTTGCCGAACTCGGCGTGGTTATGTTGCTTCTTCAAATAGGCATAGAAAGCAGTCTGACCTCCATGATGAAGGTCGGCGTGCCGTCATTTCTCGTGGCGTGTCTCGGCGTCATACTCCCTCAGGTGCTTACAACTTACATCGTGGGGCCGTGGCTTGCGCCGGGCCTTTCAAGCACGGCGTATCTGTTCCTCGGCGCCAC
>SCQA01000192.1 GCA_004298725.1 bacterium | reverse complement strand
TTCAAACGCGCCGTAATCGGCATTTCAGGCGGCATAGACTCGGCTCTTGTTGCCGCAGTTGCGGTACTTGCGCTTGGAAAGAAGAACGTAACAGGCGTTTTTATGCCGTCTAAATACACATCAAAAGTTAGCGCTGAAGACGCCGCCATGCTTGCTAAAAACCTCGGCATGGAGCTTTTGACCATACCCATGCAACCGATGGCTGAAAGCGCGATTAAAACTCTGAAACCGGTTTTTAAAGGGACATCTCCGGATGCCGCCGAGGAGAACATTCAGGCAAGAATACGCGGCAACATACTCATGGCGCTTTCAAACAAGTTCGGCTGGTTGGTGCTGACCACCGGCAATAAGAGCGAAATGAGCGTGGGCTACGCCACCCTGTACGGCGACATGGCCGGAGGCTTCGCCGTAATAAAGGACGTGCCGAAAACAATGGTTTATGAAATATCCGCCTTGGTAAACGCGCGCTTGGGCAAAGCCGTAATACCTGAACGCATCTTCACAAAAGCGCCCACAGCCGAGCTTAAATTCAACCAGACGGATCAAGACACATTGCCGCCTTACGGCGTGCTTGACGCCATTTTAAAAGCCTATGTGGAAGATGACATGGGTTGCGGCGAGATAACGGCCTTGGGCTTTCCGGCAGTCACGGTTAAGAAGGTTATACGCATGGTTGACGCGAGCGAATACAAAAGAAGGCAGGCCCCTCCCGGCATAAAAATAACCAAACGCGCCCTCGGCAAAGACAGAAGAATGCCCATAACAAACGGCTACAAACACTAAAACGGCTTTTACGGAAGAAACCCGTAGCGCTCAAAGCTCTCATCCGTCAAAAACATATCCGCTACATTTCTTTTATTAGTTATTTGAAAAAGACTGAATTAACCGCGCATACCCTTCAAATAAGGCGCAGTCTCTTCCGGCACGCTCGCGTTAAGGTATATGCCGCTACCAAGCTCAAAACCAGCGACGCTTGAAAGCCTTGGTATTATGCTCAAATACCAGTGCGAATATACGTTGCCGGCGTCGGCGGGCCTGCTTGACCTGATAACGTAATTGTAATCGGGGTCGTCCAAGCCGATGTAAAACTTTAAAAGCGTCTCCTTCAACTGCCTTGCGAAGTCCTGTATTTCGGCTTCGGTTATATCGGCGAATGTCGCCGAATGGCGCTTAGGCAGTATCCATATGTGAAACGGCGAGAGCGAGGCATACGGAATAAACGACAAAAAATAATCGGACTCCACAACTACGCGCCTGCCGTCTTTTAGCTCCATCTTTATCATGTCGCACATCATGCACGAGCCCGTGTCGTCAAAATAATGCATGGCCGCCTGCACGCGGTCCCTAAACTTTACCGGAACAACCGGTATGCCTATAAGTTGCGTATGCGGATGCTCCAGCGAAGTGCCGGCGGAAGCTCCGTAGTTTTTAAATATTATTACATGTTCCACGCGCGCGTCCGCGTAAGCCGCCAGAAACCTCTCCTTGTAAACACGAACCACGTCTTCAATGCATCTAAGCTCCATCAGCGCCGGACTTGAGTTATGAAGCGGGCTTTCTATGATTATTTCATGAAGCCCCACGCCGCTTACCATGCGTTTCACGCCGTCGGTTACTCGCTTCTTCTCGCCCTCGGCGGCCACGGCCGGATACTTGTTGGCGACAACCCTTACCCTCCAGCCGCCGTCGTCTCTAAGGCGCGACTTTTCTGCGGCGGTCTTCGCTTCGTTTCCGGCGCAAAAAGGGCAAGCCTCTACGTAAGGCTCAATAAACGGCCTTGCTTCGGCACGTTTAAAATCCTCCGGTTTTTTTGCGCGCTCAGTCGCTATTATTACCCAGTCGCGCGTTACAAGATTAAGACGCATTTCCGGCATATTAAAATCTTACCATACATTCCGGCTAATTCAAGAAAGTTTTAAGATTGTATAACAAACGAATGTGTGGTAGATAATTATCATGCCCGGGGTTCGTAAACTCAGTCTTTCCATCTTAATAAACAACAAGGCGCGGAGGTGTATAATATGGGGCTTCTTAACGGAAAAAAAGGCGTAATTTTCGGCGTAGCCAACGACAGAAGCATCGCATGGGGCATTGCCGAGAGGCTCGCTAAAGAAGGCATGGAACTCGCTTTTACTTACGCCGGCGAAGCCTTCAAGGACAGAGTCTCTCCGCTTGCCGGAAAGCTCGGCTCTAAAATAATTCTTCCCTGCGACGTTACAAATGACGCACAGATTGACTCGGTTTTCAATACCCTTAAAAACGAATGGGGCGGGCTTGACTGCCTTATCCATTCCCTTGCCTTCGCC
>SCQA01000191.1 GCA_004298725.1 bacterium | reverse complement strand
CCAAAGAGCATGAATGGGTTAAACTTGAAGGAAATACGGCACTTATAGGGATTACTGATTACGCCCAAGACTCGCTCGGAGACGTGGTCTACGTGGAACTGCCGCAGGAAGGGGCGGCCGTCACCAAGCATGAAGCCTTCGGAGTGGTCGAATCCGTCAAAGCCGTATCCGACCTCTACGCTCCGGTAAGCGGAAACGTAACCGAGGTAAACGACGCCATAATAGACAACCCTGAAGTTATAAACGAAGACCCTTACGGGGACGCATGGATGATAAAGGTCGAGCTCTCCGGCAAAGGCGACCTTGCCGACCTCCTCTCGGCTGACGACTACCAGAAATTCATAGAGGAAGAAAAGTAATAACGTGCCCTACATCCCTCATACTGAGAAAGACATGAGGCGCCTGCTTACCGCAACCGGCGCCTCTTCTATTACGGACCTTTTTAACGGCATACCATCTGAACTGCTCTCTAAAGACGCGCTTAAACTTCCGCCCGGCCTTTCTGAACAGGAGCTTTTTCGCCTCTTAAACGGCATTGCCAAAAAGAACTCTACGGTCGAAGGGTATGCCAGCTTTCTCGGCGCGGGCGCATACAACCACTTTGTACCGTCGGTTGTTGACGCGCTCATTTCAAGGTCTGAATTCTACACCGCCTACACCCCGTATCAGCCTGAAATAAGTCAGGGAACTTTGCAGGCTGTCTTTGAATACCAGACGCTTGTCAGCCAACTTACGGCAATGGACGTCGCAAACGCGTCTCTTTACGACGGCGCGTCGGCGGTTGCGGAAGCCGTGCTCATGGCAAAGAGGATAACCGGCAATGAAACCGTGCTTTTAAGCTCCGCGCTTCACCCTGAGTACCGTGAAACCGTAAAAACATACCTTAAGGGTTCGGCTGAACATATCAAAGAAGTCTTTTACTGCACGGAAAAAGGCACAACCCTTCCGGAGGCGGTATCAGTCGCCGCTGATAACAACATTGCCTGCTTTGTAGTTCAACACCCTAACTTCTTCGGCTCAGTTGAAGAAATTGAAGCCCTTGCGGACACCGTACACAAAAAAAACGGCCTTTTGATAGTCGCAATTACCGAGCCAGTGTCCCTTGGCCTTTTAAAGCCTCCCGGGCAGTCCGGCGCGGACATAGCCGTAGGTGAAAACCAATCCTTCGGAAATCCTGTAAGCTTCGGCGGGCCGTACCTCGGTTTTATGGCTACAAAGACTCAATATGTACGGCAGATGCCCGGAAGGCTTATCGGTCAAACAATTGACAAAAACGGCAAAAGGGCTTTTTGCCTGACCTTCGCCACAAGAGAACAGCATATAAGACGGGAAAAAGCTACTTCCAACATATGCACTAATCACGGCCTTTGCGCGCTTGCGGCGTCGGTTCACCTTGTAAGCCTTGGGCCGTCAGGGCTTAGGCAACTTGCCGAGCTTAATCTGTCTAAGGCCATGTATTTAAAAGACTCGCTTGCCGGAGCTGGCGTTAAACCGGCCTTCACATCTCCTGTCTTCAATGAATTTGCAGTAAACATCGGCAAAGACCCGGACGATGTTTTGAAAAAACTCCTTAAAAAAGGCATCATCGCGGGACTGCCGCTGAAGAGGTTTTATTCTGAATTAAACGCTCACCTGCTCGTTGCCGCAACGGAGATGAACTCGAAAGACGACATTGACAGGTTTGTTACTGAAATTAGTAAGGCATAAGGTCTAAAACATGACAGCGAATTGCATAAAAGGCCCGGCTGGCGAAGAAGGGCTTATATTTGAAAAATCTTCCGACGGCAGAGTAGGCATACTTCCGCCTTCTTCCGATGTGCCGCGCGTTGACCCTGAAAATACCCTGCCGGGAAGGCTACGCTCAGGCATTGACGGCTTTCCACAGGTCTCGGAAATAGACTTGGTGCGCCACTACACAAGGCTTTCACAGTGGAACTTCGGCCTTGACACAGGCTTTTACCCGTTAGGCTCATGCACAATGAAGTATAACCCGAAAGTAAATGAAACAGTCTCAAGGCTTGCGGGTTTTTCATCTATCCACCCATACCAGCCGGAAGAGACGGTTCAGGGCGCTCTGGAGCTTATGTACGAGCTTCAGTCGTATTTAGCGGAAATCAGCGGCATGGACGCCGTTACACTTCAGCCGTCGGCAGGCGCGCACGGCGAGCTATGCGGCCTTTTAATGCTTGCCGAATACTTCAGAAGCAAGAACAAAAAAAGAAATAAAATACTCATACCCGACACGGCTCACGGCACTAACCCGGCAAGCGCCAACCTTGCTGGTTTTAAAGTGGTGCCGGTAAAATCAGAAGGTAAAGGCGTGCTGACCGCCGGGGCAGTTAAAGCGCTTATGGACTACGACACTGCCGCGCTTATGCTCACCAACCCTAATACCATCGGCCTTTTTGAGCGGAACATCAAAGAAATTGCTGACATAGTCCATAAAAAAGGCGGCTTCATTTACTGCGACGGCGCAAATCTTAACGCCCTCATGGGGCTTGTAAACCTCGGAAGCCTTGGCGTTGACGTAGTGCAATTCAACCTGCACAAGACCTTTTCAACCCCACACGGCGGCGGCGGCCCGGGAAGCGGCCCGGTAGGAGTAAAAAAAGCTCTCGAACCGTTTCTTCCTGTACCGGTAATAAAAAAAACCGGTGGTAAATTCAAGCTCGACTTCAACAGGCCTAAAACGATAGGCCGGATGAAGGCTTTTTACGGCAACTTTTCCGTAATGGTCAAGGCATACGCTTACATAAGGCGTCTTGGCGCTGAGGGCCTGAAAAAAGCGTCAAGCACTGCCATACTGAACGCAAACTACATAAAAGAACGCCTGAAAGATTCATATCAGCTTGCGTATAACGAACCGTGCATGCACGAGGCCGTATTCTCCGACGATATGCAACAGAAGCACGGCGTTACTACAATGGACATTGCCAAAAGGCTGATTGATTACGGGTATCATCCGCCAACCATTTATTTTCCCCTCGTAGTGCACGGGGCCATAATGATTGAGCCGACTGAAACCGAAAGCATCGCCACGCTCGACTCTTTTATCGACGCCATGAAGGCCATAGCCGAAGAAGCACGGAATTCTCCCGAACTTTTAAAGAACGCTCCGTCAAGCACGCGAATATCCCGCGTTGACGAGACACGCGCCGCAAGAGAACCTATGCTCAGGTGGAAGCCTTAACTTTACGCGGCTACTCCGTGCCGGCGAAGTAATACTACTGCGCCGGTATTTTTTTATTCACCCCTGCCCTACCCCGCTGATTTTCAGGGCAATATTATGTATAGTAACTTTCCTGCTAATATGTTAATCATTTTTATATGCCAAGCATACGCATAGCAATGGCCCAGATGAACCCGATTGTCGGGGACATCGCGGGCAACGCGAAAAAGATTTTAAACTTCACGCGCATGGCGCGCGCAAAAGGCGCCGACCTCGTTTTACTGCCGGAACTTGCGCTTACCGGCTACCCCCCTGAAGACCTGCTTTTAAAGCCGGGTTTCATTGACGACAACCTCGCCGGGATAAAAAAACTCGCGCGCGCCGTACGCGGCATCGTTGCCGTTGTCGGCTTTGTAGACTTTAAAGGCGGGCTTGCCTACAACTCCGCCGCCATTATAAATAACGGCAAAATAATTGACGTTTATTGCAAAATGTTCCTGCCGAACTACGGCGTTTTTGATGAAAAGCGTTATTTCAAGGCCGGCAATACCGCGCTCAACTTTATTCTAAACAACATAACTATAGGCGTTGGCATATGTGAAGACATCTGGTTTACCCACGGCCCGGCAAGGGCGCAGGCAAAGGCCGGGGCGGATGTAATAGTCAACATAAACGCCTCGCCGTTTCACGTCAACAAAGAAATTCAAAGAGAAGAAATGCTCGTAAAACGGGCGCTTGATAACCGCGTGACTATCGCGTACAACAACATGACAGGCGCTCAGGACGAGCTTGTATTCGACGGCCACGGCATGATTATAGGCAGTACCGGCGCCGTTGTGGCGCGCGGCAAAGCATTTGAAGAAGACTTGATAGTAGCGGACATTGC
>SCQA01000190.1 GCA_004298725.1 bacterium | reverse complement strand
CGTTCAAGCAGGCGAACATCTGGATACAGATGAAAACATGGGACGTTCATGCAATGAGAAGCCTCATAACCGCAGTTGATGAATATAAAAAAGCAAACCCTACGCCTCTGGAGCTTACACCCGCCGGGCCGGCGTACTTTAACCTTGTGTGGAACGACGAAGTGCTGTGGGACATGGTTAAAGGTTTCATAGCGTCAATGGCCGTGGTATTCGTAATTCTCGCGTATAACTTCCGCTCGGTTGCTTGGGCGGCCGTAGGCTATGTGCCGCTGTTTTTCACCATAGTTATTATTTACGGGGTCATCGGATTTATAGGCAAGGACTTTGACATGCCCATATCCGTATTATCGTGCCTGTCGCTTGCCATGGCCGTTGATTTTCCAATACACTTCATAAGCAGGTTTAAGCAGAGGCTTTCGGCTGACAATGAAGCGTATGAAGATGAAAAAGCAAGGTTAACCGGGGCGCTTTTATGGACAGCCGGAAGGCCGGGCAAAGGCATAATGAAGAACGCTTTGCTCTTTGCCGGAGCGTTTTCAGTGATGTTGCTCGCGCCGCTTACCCCGTATGTGACTGTGGGTGCTTTTATCGTGAGCATGATGGCGCTGAGTTCGCTTTTTACGATAATGTACCTGCCCGCGCTGATAGTTCTTATGAGGCGCTGGCTAATAAAGGAGGTTTGAAATGACAAGACGCGTATTTTTGTACTTTACTCTTTTGTTTTTTGCTTTCTCCGCGGTGGCTTGCGCCGCGACCGGCGAAGAGGTTATGAAAAAGTACGAAGCCGCTTATTACTATCCGTCAAGCGATTTCAAGGCGCGCGTGACCATGAAGCTTGTCGCGAGAAACGGGCAGGAGAGGCTTCGCGAAATGACGATGATACGCAAAAATTACGGAGGTACAGGCGGCGAGCAAAAGTATTTCGTGTATTTTTTCCAGCCGGCGGACGTGCAGGGAACGGCCTTTATGGTGTATAAGCATCCGGCCAAAGACGACGACAGGTGGCTTTTTGTGCCGGCAATAAACATGGTTAAGAGGTTAGCCTCGCAGGATAACCGCTCAAGTTTCGTAGGTTCTGATTTTACGTATGAAGACGTATCCGGGCGCGACATCGGAGCGGACACGCATACTGTTTTAAATGAAGAGGTTGTAAAAGGCAATACTACTTACGTCGTAAAGAGCGTGCCAAACGCCGCGGATGCCGATTACTCGCATAAACTTTCTTGGATCGACGCCAAAACCTATTTGCCTGTTAAAGAAGAGTATTACGATAAAAAAGGCGCTCTGTATAAGGTGTTTACCGCCGACGAGGTAAAGGAGGTAAACGGCATGCCTACGGTTACTAAAAGAACTATGAAGAACCTTTTAAGCGGGCATACGACCGAGGTCGTCTTTACAAAGGCCGGCTACGGCATAGGCGTGGAAGACAGCCTTTTTACGGAGCGCTACCTTAAACAGCCGCCTAAAAAGAAGATTGAGTGATATGTTCACCGATAACCGGTTAAGGCGGTTTATGAAATTTTCCGCTAATTTAACGTTCATTGTTTTTACCACGACGCTTGCTTTTTCAACGTTTGCCGGCGCGGCGGATGAACTGCCTTTGCACGGCTTTTTGCAGGGCAATTACTCGGCCAATACGCAAGCGTCAAACCCTGACGGAGGAGATTTTAAAATAGCGGAGGAGAGGCTTGAACTTCGCCTTGACGCGTCAAAAGAGCCTTTTCGGTTTTTTTTGAAAGGCGACGCGTTTTACGACCACGTTGACGAAGGGGCAAAGGTCAAGTTAAGGGAAGGCTACGTTGATTACGTCTCCGGTAACTTCGATATGCGCGCCGGCAGGCAGATAATCACGTGGGGGCACGGCGACCTTGTTTTCGTGAACGATATTTTTCCGAAGGATTACGAGGCGTTCTTTTCCGGCCAGCCGCTTGAGTACATGAAAAAAGGCGTTGATGCGCTGAAGCTCGGCGCGTACCCGGGGCCTGTTTCAGTGGAAGCGGTTATCATGCCGTCTTTCGAGGCAAGTAACACTCCGCGCGCGGGCAGGTATATACTTTACGACCCTATGCCAAGCGTAACATTGCGCGAAAGAAAAGAGCCGCCGGCAACCGCAAAAAACACACAAGCCGCGCTGAGGCTTTACGGAGACGTCGCGGGATATGAGACAGCGGCGTATTTGTACAGAGGTTTTTATGGAAGCCCGTCCATGCGCCCTGATAATTTAAGCGTACCGTCGCGGATAGACCTTTTCTACCCGGGGCTGAATGTTTACGGGCTTAGCATGCAAGGCGGCGTTTTAAACGGCGTAGTAAGCCTTGAGGCCGGTTATTACGATTCAAGGGACGACAGAGCCGGTTCCGACCCTTTTACTCCGAATTCCTCGGCCAAGTTTTTAGCGGGCTACCAACGGCAGATGTGGGAAGATTTCACCCTCGGGCTTCAATACTCAATTGAATATATGGCTGACTATTCCGAATACGTCCGTACGCTTCCGGCAGGTTTTATAACGGCGCGCCGCGCGCGGGACGTCGCCACAATGCGGCTTACCCAGCTCTTAAAATACCAGACAATCAAGCTGTCATTATTTGTCATATATAGCCCGGCTGACGGAGACAGTATTGTAAACCCTGAGGTTAATTATAAGTTCGCGGACGGTATTTGGGCGTCAATAGGCGCGAACATTTTTGGCGGCAAGAGCTTTACTCCGTTTGGCTCGCTGTCACGCGACGGCAATGCTTACCTTCAGGCAAGGTTTGAATTTTAAGCCGCGGCCTTTTCGCTT
>SCQA01000189.1 GCA_004298725.1 bacterium | reverse complement strand
GGCGCAGTCGACCTTATAATCATTGACTCCGTCGCCGCGCTTGTGCCGAGGGCAGAGCTTGAGGGCGACATGGGAGACTCCCACATGGGCCTTCAGGCAAGGCTTATGAGTCAGGCTCTAAGAAAGCTTACGTCCACCATAAGCAAAAGCAAGACATGTATGATATTCATAAACCAGATACGCCACAAAATAGGCGTAATGTACGGAAGCCCTGAAACCACCACCGGCGGCAACGCGCTTAAATTTTACGCTTCGGTAAGGCTTGACATAAGAAGAACCGGACAGATAAAGCAGGGCGAGACCGTCATCGGCAACCGGGTGCGCATAAAGGTAGTGAAGAACAAGATGGCGCCGCCGTTCAAAGACGCCGAGTGCGACATACTCTTTAACGAAGGCATATCAAGGGAGGGCGACCTTATTGACCTCGGCGCCGAGGCTGGCGTTGTTGAAAAGAGCGGCGCGTGGTTTTCTTACGACGGCGAAAGGCTCGGGCAGGGCAAGGAAGCCGCAAGGACTTACTTGAAAGAGCACCCGGACGTGGCTGTTGACATAGAGAAGAAGATAAACCTGCATCACGGCATAAAAACAAAAGAAGAGTAGTAAGATTAGATTTAATGTTTTGGTGGGCGGTGCCACCCTATAAGATTGACTGCTATGCTGAATAAAAACAAAAGAGGAGTACGAAGATGAGCGGAGAGATAGACCTGACTGCTATACTGAACGTGGCGGTAAAAGGCAAGGCCTCTGACGTGCATCTGAAGGCAGGGGTTCCGCCGATACTGCGTGTTTACGGAAGCCTCGTGCCGATTAAAAACCACGACAGGCTCGTGCCGGATGAAGTCGCCAAGACGGCGCTTTCGCTTTTAAACGACACACAGAAAGAGGTTTTCAGAACACATCATCAAGTGGACATGGCGTACTCCGTGCCTGGGCTTGGAAGGTTCAGGGTCAATATCTTCCAGCAAAGGGGCGCGGTAGGCATGGTCTTCAGGGTAATTCCCATGAAGATAATGACGTTTGACGAACTTAACCTTCCCAAGGTGCTTGAAAGGATAGCCGGCGAGCAGAGGGGCCTTGTGCTTGTAACCGGCGTTACCGGAAGCGGCAAGTCAACAACCCTTGCGTCCGTTATTGACCAGATTAACAATAACAGGTCGGGACATATAATATCCATTGAAGACCCCATAGAATATCTTCACAGGGACAAGCGGTGCATAATAAATCAGAGAGAAATAGGCGTTGACGCCATGACGTTTTCCGAGGCGCTTCGCGGCGCCCTCCGTCAGGACCCGGATATAATAATGGTAGGCGAAATGAGGGATATGGAAACGATAGAAATAGCCCTAACAGCCGCCGAGACGGGCCATCTTGTTTTGTCAACTCTTCACACGATAGACGCCATGGAAACAGTAAACAGGATAGTCTCCGTCTTCCCGCCGTACCAGCAAAAGCAGATAAGGATTCAGCTTGCCGGAGTTTTAAAGGGCATTGTAAGCCAAAGGCTTATGCCCACCAAGGACGGCAAGGGCAGGGTGCCTGCCGTTGAGGTTATGGTAACTACCGCGCGCATAAGGGAGTGCGTGGAAGACAAGGAAAAGACAAAAGAAATTTCAGACGCCATATACAAGGGCTACACCACTTACGGTATGCAGACGTTTGATCAATCAATTCTTTCGCTTCTTAACAAAGACCTCATTACCTACGAAGAGGCCATGAAGCAGGCGAGCAACCCGGCGGACTTCGAGCTTAGGGTAAAGGGCATAACAAGCACAAGCGACATGGGCATTGACATGGAAGCTGGCCCGGAGCAGAAGAAACCCGCGCCTCCAAAGGGCGGCGGCGGAGTTGGACGTTTTTAGTTGCTGATGAGCGCGCCCGAAAAAGAAAATTTAAAAGACTCTTTGAAAGTAGCGCTGGCTTTTTTGTCATACAGGGCAAGAAGCGTCAGCGAAGTTGTTTCCAAGCTTAAATCAAAGGGTTTCAGCTCTGATGAGACCGCCGCCACGATAGATTATCTTCTGTTTTCAGGCTACCTTGACGACAACGCTTTTGCAAGGGCGCTGACAGAGTCGAGGATAAAAAACAAACATTGGGGGGCAAGGCGCATTGCCGCGGACTTGGGCGCGAAGGGCATTGCGGAGGACGTGGTTCGCAGTGCCGTATCCGGCATAAGCGTTGATGACGAGCGCCTTGTTGCAGGCGCGGCCTTTGACAAGTGGCTTAAAAAGACAGGCTTGAAACCTCCGCTTAAAGGTAAGGACTTTGAAAAGGCGTACAGGCACCTCGTAAGCCGCGGTTTCTTCGGCGAGGCCATATCGGCAGTCCTGAAAAAGCCGCGGGAATAATTGAGGAAATAAAGGTTATGTTGGATTATATTGCCATATTCAAAAAAATGAACGAGAGAGGTATTAGGTATATCGTTGTCGGAGGAATTGCTGTCAACCTTCATGGGATTCCGAGGATGACATACGACGTAGATTTGTTATTAGACCTTGAAGATGAAAACATAAAAAAATTCTTGCGATTACTTAAGACTTGGGGTTTTAAACCCAAGGTTCCGGTTGACATTATGGATTTCGCAGACGGTAAGAAGAGGGACGATTGGATTAAAAAGAAGAACATGAAGGCATTCAATCTTGTAAACACAGAGTGGGCGATTTCTGAAATTGACGTTGTGATTGATTCTCCCGTTGATTACGAGAGCGGGCAGAAAAAGGCAGGGCAGATTATGTTTAACGGTGTTTCAATACCCGTGATAGGCATTGACGACCTTATAAAAATGAAAGCTAAAGCGGACAGGCAACAGGACAAGGCGGATATTAGATATTTACGGAAGCTGAAAAATGAGAAAAAGTAAAACAAAGGGCTTTGACTATTACTTAACCAAAGAGACGATAGGGCGGTACAGGCAAAAGCCGCCTGAACTCAGGCTTAAATGGCTGTATATGGGAAACCTATTGCGTATGGGTTACAGTAAAAGCGTCAAAGATATTCAGGATAAATTCAGAGAAGGAAAGTAGACAGGCCTTCAATTTACAATCGTATAAGTTGATTAAGATTCTTCCGCTATAAGTATGGAGGATTATGCGTAGAATAAATAATAAGAGGCTAACGCTTACAGATGTTGAAAAACTTGCCTTGGGTGGTTTCATAGTATCAGCATTTCGTGAAACCGGGTTTGGTAAGTCATGAACACGGGAAATTATACGACGAGCTTTTTGAGCAAGGCAGAGAGGCGACTATATTGAACTCGTTAGTTTCGAGGAAAATCAGGTGAAGGA
>SCQA01000188.1 GCA_004298725.1 bacterium | reverse complement strand
CGCAAAAAGCCCCTGTTGTATTTTAAGGCCTGTTAATCAATGCAACTTATTGCGTAGTGGTAGGGCGAGTTAGGCGTAAACCGTAACCTGCGGTACGCAAAACACCATTTGGCGGGTCTAACCCGCCCTACCACTACTTATTCCGCAATGCCGCAACCCAAACGAACGCACCCAACAATAAAATATTATTGGGTAACCCCACTACCCAACATTGTCGTACTCCCGCACTCTGAACGCAACGCCGATGTCGTCTTCGGCCACTTTTCTGCAAGCCTCTATGTCAAGGCCCGGCACCGCGACCACGCTTGCCACAACCTTAGTTATGTGCTTTTTTGCTTCCCTTAAAAAATAAAGTATCGCAGGGTAGGCGTTGTCTCCGAACGGCGTTTTTACAAGTTTCTGATAAGTGTCCGAGTCCCCGGCGTTCAGGCTTACTGAAATTACGTCAACGAAGCTCAGCTCTGAAAGCACGTTTCTGCCGTGCACAAGGTTCGCAAGGCCGTCCGTATCAATCCTGATTTTACAGCCCATTTTTTTAAGCCGCAGGCCGATTGATTTAACAAGGTCAAGGCGTATAAGCGGCTCGCCGAAACCGCAAAAGACCACTTCGTCGTATTTGAGCGGGTCAGGGCCTATGGCCCGAAGAAGTTGACTTTCGTCCGGCTCCTCGTTTAATTTTAAATAATGCCCCTTGACCGTATACGACTTGAACTTGGCGCAGAAGGTGCAGTAATTCGTGCACCTGTTCGTTATGTTAAGGTAAAGGGAATTTCTGATGACATAAGCTATTTTTATTTCCTCTGCCGGGGCTTTTTCCTTCAGCCCGAAAAACTCCGTGGCGTTAAGCGTGGTTATGCGCGCCACGTCGTCAAGTGTCAGCCCCTTTAATTTGGCCACTGCCTTGGCGGTTTCAACCACGTAAGACGGCTCGTTCCGTTTGCCCCTGTGCGGAACGGGCGCAAGGTACGGGCAGTCCGTCTCTATGAACATCTTTTCTATTGGAGTTAATTTTACAGCGTCCTGTACTTCTTTAGCGTTAGGGTACGTGATTACGCCGGTAAACGACAGGTACGCGCCCATTTTAAGCGCTTGTTTAGCTAAGTCGGCACTGCCTGAAAAACAATGGAATACGATGCCCGCGCTTGGAACGCCTTCCTGCGTTAAAATATCAATAGTGTCTTTTTCCGCTTCGCGGGTATGGACGATAAGCGGCAGGTTCAATTCCCTTGCAAGACGTATCTGGCGGATGAAGACTTCTTTTTGCTTGTCGCGGGGCGATTTATCATAGTGGTAGTCAAGCCCTGCCTCGCCTATTGCCACTATCCGGCCTTGTTTTACAGGGCCGCCACCAAGACAAAGTTTTTTCATAAGCTCGTAAGGGGCGTTTCCGGTTACGTCCTTTGCCTCATGCGGGTGTATGCCCACCGCGCCGTAAATATATTCATGCGCGCTCAGCACCTTTACAAACCCGTCAAAACCAGACTGCTTGTTCCAGCACCCTACGCTTATGATATTTTTAAGACCGGCCTCTTTCGCGCGCGCGAGCACATCCGGCTTATCCGCGTTGAACCTTGTATCGTCAAGGTGCGCGTGCGTATCAATGAAAAAATTCTTCACGCCGTTATCCATTACGGTAGTCTGAAGTCTTTTAGCTTCGCGCTGTAGCGGTAGTTTTTCTTCATGACGCTTCTGATGGTTTCGGTGTCGGCCTTAAAAGGCAGTTTGGGTTGCGCTGGAAGGGAGATGTTATGCGTATTTTGAAAAGGTGTTTTCTTAAGCTTAAGGTTATAAGCCGTAACCATGAGGGTTTCAAGGCTCACGGCGTCCTGTATGTTATAAGCAAGGAGCGTGTCAAGCGTAAGCGAGCTTCTGGTGCGCTGAAAGTCGTTCCACAAGAGCACGGCAAAGTAGCCGTCAAGGCCGCTAAGTTCGTCACGGTCTATGCCGAGGCTTTTTTCACAGCCCTTCAACCCGCCGGTAAAACCGAGGCTTGCGAGCACGTGCCTTAAATCAATATGCGCCTGATTAAGCTTTATTCTGAACTGGCTTTCTATGAAAGGCACGTCAAAACATTTGCCATTATAAGTTACAAGAAGCTTGAATTTTTTAATGTCGCTTGTAAACTTGTCAAGGTTGCGCCCCTTCACGTAGTAATGCACCCTCTCGCCGTCGTAGAGAGAAATCGTGGTTATGTAGCCGCTCCGTCCGGCAAGGCCGTTTGTTTCTATGTCAAGATACGCGACAGACCTGCTGAACTCGCCAAACATGCGCCAATGCTCGTTTACAGGCAAAAACCCGGCAAACCAATTCACGTCGGAATTTTGAAGCCGTTTTGCGGACTCGGCAATGAAATCCCTAAACGGCTGAGTCCTCTTTCTTACGGGCACAAAGGAGCTGTCAAGCACTCCGTCCCACGTTGTAACGCCCTTCGTCCAGAGGTACGCTTCTAATTTTTCGCCGAAACCCGGCAGATGGCAAAATGTATTCTTAAGCATATCTTTTCATAATAACATATTTCACGCGCAAGGGTATAAAAAATCTATAAAGCCTGCGTAAGCTTCGTTGCCTGTTGACATATTCGTTATTATTAGCTATTTTAGTCATATGCAAACAAACGACGTTCGCGCTAAACAACCACCCTATGGCACAGATACGGGGAAAGAAAAGATTCTTATTGTTGATGACGACGCTTTTTTCAGGGCAACTATTTCCGATGTTCTAACCTCCATAGGCGGCTTTAACGTGGTAATGGCGTCCTGCGGAGATGACGCCCTCTTTCAGATACAAAAAGACCCTCACATTGCCATTGTGCTGACCGACCTCTCAATGCCTGGCATGAGCGGCATTGAAGTGCTTGAAAGAACAAAACAATACAACGCGCTTATTGACGTTATAGTGGTTACCGGCCACGGCACCATTGAAACCGCCATAGAGTGTCTGAAAAAAGGCGCTTTTGACTACATAAGAAAGCCGGTAAACGATGATGAACTGATTCATACAATCAACATCTGCATGGAGAAGCGGCACTTTCTCGAAGAAAATAAAGACTTGCGCCATTCCCTGAAGCTCTTTGAAGTAAGCCGCTCCGTACTTTCTGTTATAGACCTGACAAGGCTTTATATTGTTTCATTAGACGCCATGTTTCAGGTAGTGCCGGCGGAGGCGGGCCTGCTCGCGTTTTACGATGGCATTGGAGCGGACGCAGGGCTTAATATTCACGCGATAAAAAATATCGGCATGGCGCAAGTAGAAGCGCTTCTTGAAACGTTTAAACATGAGAGTGAAAAAAAAGGCGCCGGCGCTCACTCTATCACGGTAATACCCGTGCGTGACATGAACGAAGCATGCCGCGCGGCCTTCGGCAAATACACTTCCTTGATGATGGTGCCTGTTGCGCGAAATGCCTCAATAACAGGCTATTTTTTCCTACTCGGCGCTCTTGAAAACAACGTCTTCAGCCAACAGGATGTAAGTAGCGCCGTATTCATGATGGAACACGCGTCCCTCGCGTTTGAAAACGCGCAAAAATATTCAGACGCTAAAGATTTGGCTCTTATTGACAGCCTTACCGGCCTCTACAACAGCGCTTACCTTGACATAGCGCTTGACAGGGAGCTTAAACGCGCCGCAAGGCAAGTTACTCCGGTAACAGTCCTCTTTTTAGACCTTGACAATTTCAAGCGGATAAACGACGCGCACGACCACCTTACCGGCAGTAGATTGCTCGTTGAAATAGCCAAGATTCTTCTTCAAAGCGTCAGAGAAATGGACACGGTGGTGCGGTACGGCGGGGATGAATTCGTGGTGGTGTTGCCGGATACCGGCTTTGACAAAGGCTTCAAAGTAGCGGAGAGAATACGCGCCACCATCGAGTTCAAAAACTTCTTCCATGATGACGACCTTGACATACGCATTACGGCGTCAATAGGCATGGCGGCGTACCCGATACACGCAAAAGGCAAAATAGACCTTTTGAGAATAGCGGACAAAGCCATGTACCGCGCAAAGGACGTTTCAAAAAACGCCGTGTACCTCGCGCCCCTGCCGGAAGACGAAGAGCAACCAGCTAAAACAGACCGATAAAGCAGAAAAAACCGCCGCATCACAATACGCACCCCTTCACATAGCTAATTGCAAACGCATTGTTAAGCCGCTTGTAATTTCGTATTTTATGAACTAAACTATACAATTACGAGGATAAGATGAACCGCATCTATCAGGGCAGAGTGACCAAGGTTGAAGTAGCGGACGGCGGCGGCGGCTGGAAGCCATTCGATGACGACTCTAAGAAAGCAAAGGAAGAATGGCAGGGCGCGCTCTGGCGACACCACGAGCTGTTTCAGGACGCGGTGAACTATTACACGCTTGCGCTCGCGGCGATGGCGGCAGGCGTTGATGGCGATTCCAAACAGGCACATGCCTTGCGCGGATGGGCAACCAGAGT
>SCQA01000187.1 GCA_004298725.1 bacterium | reverse complement strand
TTTTATTTCCTCCCCCTTGATGGGGGAGGGTGGGGTGGGGGTGATTAAAAGGCAGTGAATAGTTAAAATTTACTGTTATTGTGCCGTCAGGAGGAATCCAAACAGGGATAGCTAACTCCTGACGGCACTGTAGTTTTTTACCTTCCCCTTTCCTTTGCGTGGGAAGGCCGGGATGGCGGGTAAAGGCAGTGACACGGCGATAGTGGCGTAGGAACGATAAAAGAATGGATCGTAGCGCGAGGCTTGAGTCTCGCGGTTTTTAACTCGCTCAACTACCCCCCTTGCTTCTATTCACGCGCTACTGTTTATTGATTTACTTCAGAAGGTAATTCCAAAGAAATCTCTGAGAAGCATATAAGTATAATAGCCGAGCACTATAATGCCGAAGACAAGATTCAGCGGTCTGGTGCTTTCTGAGGCGCTGGCCGGGAATATAAGCTTGTCAACCCTCATTGCATCCGTAATCCTGCTGTTTTTTACAAACATCGCCAAAATGAGGACTATTCCGTAGAGTATGCCTATAAGCGACAACGCTAGATCAAGAGACATGTTTTAAACCCCTTCGATTTTTTTACGGTGTAACTTTGACTATATTTATCGCCTGCAAGCCTTTTTCGCTGTGCGCGAGGTCGAATTCGAATATGACGTCCCTGCTCGGCAGATGCCCTATGTCCGTTGAAGGGTCGAACGCGGATTCGTGCGCGAAGGCGGTTGCGTAGGGCGAATCGCTTCTACGCGTGTCCGTTATCCAAAGCCCCGGGCTTACGCGCATAAGAAAGCGCATGAAGCCGAAGTTTTTGGCGTGGTTGTAAGAGTAGCATATTCCCCTTACCCTTGAGCCAATCTCTCCCCACGGTTTTTTATTTTCAGCCCCCTCTATGGGCAAGAGGTGAGGTATCATGTAGCCGGAGATGAAGAGGTCAATTTCTCTTTTCAGGTTTGACGAAATGTTTTGAAATGCGACCGTCTCAACGCGGCAACCTTTATTCTGAAGGGCGCGCACTACCTGAATGAAGTCTCCGTCGCCGGTGACCATTACGACCTTTTCGAGGTTTTCGGATTGCAAGAGCGCGTCAACGGCCATGTCGAGGTCGGTGTTGGCTTTGCCGAATTTATTGCCTGCTTCGTCCGTGTACCACGCAACCGTTTTTTCAATTACTTTGTAGCCGAAATCCCTTAGAGTTGAATGAAAGTTGAATGTTCTTTCGCGGTATTCTTTGTCCGTTTTGGCGCGCTCGTCGTCGTAAACAACGTAGGCGTTAAGCCGCACTGGCTCGCCGCTGTCACGGCAGGCGAATTCACGGAGTATGTCAAAGCGCATTCCGTAGCCGCCGTTTCTGGTGATGTTGGCTACGTCAACGTAAAGCCCGACTCTCGATATTTTTTGTTTTGTCATGCCACCCGCTTTATCACAATTATTTTACTCTTTCGCAATTGGAACTTCTATGCCGCTTGTCGAGATAACTAAAAATATATATAAGCATCGTTAAACCGTCGTAGAACGTATAAGATGTATTCTGCTCCGCTAAACCTGTTTTTTTAGAACTGTAACCTTATATGTCCAAATTAGATACTTCAAGCGCGTGCTTTTCAATGAACTCGCGCCTCGGTTCCACGGCGTCGCCCATTAGCGTGCTGAATACCTCGTTAGCCTCGACCATGTCTTCTATCTTCACTTGCAGGAGCAGGCGTTTTTCAGGGTCCATGGTGGTCTCCCAGAGTTGAGACGGGTTCATCTCTCCAAGGCCTTTGTACCTTTGTACGGATAAGCCTTTCTTGCCGAGTTCAAGCACGTAGTTCATAAGTTCTTTGTAAGTAGCTACGGTAACTTCCGTTTCAGAGGATTTAATTTTGAAAGGCGGTTCGCCCGCGTCTCTCAGACCTTTAGCAAGAGACCTTACTTCAACGAATTCAGAACTTGACACGAACGCGGAGTCAATGATTGACTCGTGCGCCACTCCGTTTTCTTTTACGCGGCATTTCACGGAGTAAGTTCCGTGTTCGTCGTCTTTAACCAATTCAAATTCAGGGCTTGGCATATTCGAGTGCAAGGCCTTCATGTGAGCCTTCATGGACTCGATAAACTTAAGCGCCATGTTTTTATCTTCAAGCGTTTCATGGTTCAGGTTTTCGTCATGCGCCGCGCCGCATACAATGGCCGGGTTTTTGCCGCGTTTGGCAAGCTTTCCCAGCCAGCGCTGAAACTTCGATATTTTCTTCAAGAGCACGATTAAGTCTTTGCCCTGCACGGCTGTTTTTTTGCCTTTGGCAAAGACATTTATGCCGGACTCGGCGCTGTCAAAAAGAAAGTCTTCAAAGTGCGATTCGTCTTTCAAATAGCGCTCGTCCTTGCCGCGCTTTACCTTGAAAAGAGGCGGCTGGGCGATGTATATGTGGCTGTTTTCGGCAAGGTACTTCATCTGCCTGTAGAAGAAGGTGAGAAGAAGCGTTCTGATGTGGCTTCCGTCAACGTCAGCGTCGGTCATTATTATTATGCGGTGGTAGCGGAGCTTTTCAGGATTGAAGTCTTCGTTGCCTACGCCGCAACCGAGCGCGGTTATTATGGTGCGTATTTCCTCGTTGGAAAGTATTTTG
>SCQA01000186.1 GCA_004298725.1 bacterium | reverse complement strand
GGTTCAGGCAATGCTCGGTCACTCGGACATTTCCACTACGCAAATATACACTCATGTTACAAAGGAGAGGCTGAAAGCAATGCACAAAAAGTCTCATCCACGGGGCTGAAAAAGACTCATTTTTACTTTTAGCTAATTTGACATAATATCCATTATGCGACAATAATAGGAATAGCAAAAAATAGAGCAGGCTATTAAAAAGTGCAATAATTCAGCAGGTTGTGCCATCTTTATTGTAGCTCATCTTATGGGTGTGACATGTATCTAAGACTTTTATTTTTACTTTGTTTTCTCTTTGCGGCGCATCTTGTTATTTACGGTACAACCGTCCGTTTTTTCAAAGTGACTGCTAATCGCACAAAGAATTTTATTTTTCTAAGCGCGTCATTTCTCTCAATTAGTTTTATTTTTTCGCGTATCCTTCTTGGAATTTCCTATAATACGGTAACTCAAACATATTACGCCATCAACGCCTTCTGGGTCGGTTTTGCGATCAACCTTTTAATGGCGTCCGTTGTAGTTTGGACTATAGCTTTTATTGGTTTTATATTTAGCCGCGATTTGCCAAAAAAAGCCGTCTGCTCTATCCTTTTCTTAACAGCCTTTCTTTTTTCGATTTACGGACTCTGGAGCGCGTTTAATCCGGTTATAAAACGCATTGAAGTCAACATAAAAGGGCTTCCGGTAAATTGGCAGGGTAAAACCTTAGTACAGATTTCTGACGTTCACCTCGGGGCAATCCACACCGCCGGGTACTTCAGCTCAATCGCTAAAAGAATCAACGCGCTTAACCCTGACATTATTTTTATAACCGGCGACCTCTTTGACGGGCTCGGCGCGGACGGCCTTGCCGGGTTCATAGAGCCGCTAAACGAACTCGTTGCCAAAGACGGCATTTTGTATGTAAACGGCAACCATGAAAATTATATCGGCATTGACCGCGTAATGTCCGTTCTTCAAAAAACAAAGCTTAGGGTGCTCTACGACGACGTTGTTAACATTGGCGGTTTGCAAATCATAGGCGTGGCCTACCCTGACTTTGGCGTAAGCCGTAACATCGTTAAAATCATAACTTCTCAGAAAGGCTACAGCAAAAACCTGCCTACTATACTTCTTTACCATACGCCGACAAACATTGTGCAAAAGAACGTCAGGGTAGAGCAGGCCCAAACAAGCACGTACTGGTCTCCGGACATTGATTATACAGCCGCAAAGAAGCTTGGAGTGAACTTGCAACTCTCAGGCCATACGCACACCGGCCAGTTCATTCCTTTTACCTTCCTCGCACATTATTTATATAAAGGCTATGAATACGGCCTTCATACTGACGGAGACTTTTCAATATACACTACAAACGGCCTTGGAAGCTTCGGCCCTTCGATGAGAACTGGAAACATACCGGAGATAGTCGTGATAAAATTAAAACCGGGCGCGTAACGCGCATTACTCCATTATTACGTTGGTAAGCGTGCGCTTTACATAATTCAGTTTTTGAATTTTAGAGATAACAACTTCGCCCATCACTTTAAAATTAGAGGCCGCCACAACCGCTATGATGTCATACGGTCCGGTGACTATCTTCGCCTCTTTTACTCCGGCGATTTTCATCAGCTTGTCATGCACTTCCCTTGACCGCGAGTGGTCGCATTCTATAAAAACATATGCTTCAACAGACATATTAACCTCCGTTAATGGAACAAGCCTTGCCCCTGGTGACAGTCCACGCAGGTTGCCTCGCCTGCTTGGAGTTTCGCGTGCGCGGCCTTGCCAAACTCCGAGTTCGGCGCTGGCGACTTATGACATGCCCTGCATGGCGAGCTATTCCATGCTTTTATATCAGCGCGCGCTTTTGCGCCAAGCTCGTCCTTGCGTTTCTCGTAACTTTCTTTTGTAAGTCCGATGTTTATTTCGCTTATCGTGTCTTTAAGGCCGGTAACGACGTGAACAATAATTTTTTTATGGAACTCCGGCGGAAAATGACAATCGCGGCATTCCGGGTTTATGCCTTTTGGCCCGTAGTGCGCGGATTTTTGAAGCGCCTCGTAAGCGTAACTCATGCTGTGGCATGAGGTGCAAAACTTTGCCGAGCTGAAGTATCGCTCCGCTACGATAACGCCATAATTAATAGCAAGTACAACAACCGCTATTACTACAATAATACCTATCAACTCTGAGATAATTCGTTTAAGCATTCGTATCCGGTATGCAATGCGCCTTGTTGGTAGTATTCGATATATATAAATATAGCAGACTCAAGAAAAACGGCAACTAAAGCAGATTTGATTTCAGAGAGGCTGAACAAGGTGAAAAGCATCGGGGGTATTTTAAAGAGGTGCATTGACGGGTTATTAAGAACACAGTAAACCCGCCTACTCCACGGCGTTCCAATCAGCGCCGGACTTTGTATTCACGCTGATAGGCACGGCAAGGGCTATAACAGACTCCATCTCTATTTTAACAAGCGTGGTTACCATATCTTTTTCATCAACAGCCACCTCAAAAAGCAGTTCATCGTGAATTTGAAGAAGCATCTTAGATTTGGTCTTCAACTCCTTGAGTTTGCGGTATATATTTATCATGGCAACCTTAATTATATCCGCCGCCGTGCCTTGAATGGGCGTGTTGATGGCAACGCGTTGCCCAAACCTGACGATAGAATCTGTTTGGCTTTTAAGTTCAGGTACGAACCGCCTTCTGCCAAACAGAGTTGTAGTGTAACCGCAAGCTGTCGCCTCCGCAATTGTAGCGTCCATAAAACGTTTGACGCCGGTATAATGCGCGAAATAACTGTCAATGTAGTCTGACGCTTCTTTTTGGCTAATGTCAAGCTCTGCGGCAAGGCCATACGCACCCATTCCGTATATTATTCCGAAGTTTATGGCTTTTGCCTTACGACGCATCTCAGGCGTTACTTCAGCGCCGGTTGCAATGCCGAAGACTTCCTTTGCCGTCCTCGCGTGTATGTCCTCGTTTTTTAAAAAGGCGTCTGTAAGCACCTGGTCTTTTGATACATGGGCCATTATACGAAGCTCTATCTGCGAATAATCGGCTGAAAAAAACTCGAAGCCGCGCTCCGGTACAAATGCCCCGCGTATGCGCTCGGCATACGCGCCCCTAACCGGTATGTTTTGAAGGTTAGGCCTCGAGCTTGAAAGCCTGCCGGTAGCGGTGACTGTTTGGTTAAAAGACGTGTGTATCCTGCCAGTAGAGGGGTTTTGAAGCTCTATAAAAGCGTCAACATATGTTGACTTCAGCTTTGCAAGTTGCCTGAAGTTCAATATGAGGCCGGGCAACTCATGGGAGAGAGAAAGCAGGCTTAAAACCTCTTCATCCGTTGAAAAACCAGTTTTTGTTTTTTTAACAGGCTTAAGCTTAAGTTTTTGAAATAATAGCTCGGAGAGCTGTTTAGGAGAGCTTATATTAAACTTATCGCCTGCTGATAAATATATGGCGTCTTCCGTACTACTAAGAACAAGTTCCATTTCTTTTGAAAGTTCGGTGAGCGCTACAGAGTTTATTTTAATGCCGGCAAGCTCCATAGATGATAAGACCATCGCAAGAGGAAGTTCCATTTCATAATACAACTTATCAAGCCCTGATTTCTCAAGTTCAGCCTTAAGCAACTCTGCAATCTTATTGATGTTGCAGGCGTTGACATATATGCTTTTATCAACTGTTTTGGCATTGTTGATATTTTCAAAGAGGTCTTTAGGGCGGTTGTCTTCGACACTGCCAAGAAGTTCAAAAGATAGCGTCTCAAGATTGTGGCCTGGCTTTGACGGGTTAAGCAGGTATGATGCAATGGAAATATCAATGCCCATTCCCCTTGCCTCAAAACCGCTTTTTAATGCAAAGGCAAAAATGGCCTTTGCATTGTCCGTATCTTTAATAATGTCTTTGCTACTTAATAGCCTCTCTATAAAACTTGGTCCTACTGACGAGCCTTTTATTTGAACGTAAAAAGCCTTTGTAATGCCTAAGCCAATAACAGCGCCGTCAATCTCGCCCAAAACCGGTTCATCTCCGGCAATAAAATATACAGCCAACCTTTCACGCGGCGCTAAACCCGAAAAAAAAGCGTCCGCGTCATTTTGAGCAGTTATAACCGATGTTTCAATAGCTGTTTTATCTTCAGAATCAACATGTTTTGCAGAATGTCTCAATTCGTTTAACAGTTTTGTAAAACCAAGCTCTTTAAAGAGCGCTGATAAAGCTATAATATCCGGCTCTTTGGCTTTCAGCCCGTCAATTGACAAATCAAACGGCACGTCAAAGTGCAATGTTGCAAGCTCCCTTGAAAGAAAAGCTTGCTCTCTTCCAGCCATAATGCTTGCTTTTAACTTTTCACTTGAAATAGCTGTTATTCCATCATAAATAGCCTCAAGATTTTTAAATTGATTTAACAATTTAGCCGCTGTTTTTGGCCCTATGCCCTGCACTCCGGGTATGCCGTCTGATGAGTCACCGGTAAGCGCGAGATAGTCTTTTATTTGATTTGCCGTTACTCCGAATTTATCTTTAACCGCATCTGCGCCAGACTCTTTTCCGGTGAGGTAGTCAAGTATTACGGTACTGTCCCCCACAAGCTGATACATGTCTTTATCGCCGGTGACAATCATGGTCTTT
>SCQA01000025.1 GCA_004298725.1 bacterium | reverse complement strand
CCCGCCGTCAAGCTGGCCTATGGGCAAAAGGTTCATGGCTGTAACGAAAAAACCAATCCATCCGGCAAACGCAACGGGATGAAGCATCAGCTCACTGCCATCTTTTACCGGTCCTATGGTTATAAAAGACAGAAATTGAAAGATGAGCGAGGTGCCAAGCCCAAGAGAGTTGCCGAGCTTAGGCGCGGGTATTACTGATGAATACGCAAGTCCGATGATAGTCACAACAAAGGCCGCGACAAAGCCTGATAAAGGCCCTGCCGAGCCTATGTCAATAAGGGCGTCTTTCGTGGTTATGGGCGATTTTATCTTTATAACCGCCCCGAAAGTTCCTATCATCGGCGGTATCGGCGGGCCGGGTATGAACATGGGCCATGTGGTGGCGACGCCGTGCCTTCTTGAGGCGATAAAATGGCCAAGCTCATGTGTGCCGAGTATGAAAAGCAGGGAGGCTGAAAACGGCAAGCCGCGAAGAATTGAGTAGGGGTTTTTAAGCACATCCGCCCCGATATAGAGCGCCCCGGCCGTCATGGTGGTTATTATCGTGGCAATAAGCAGAACCATCGGCAGTAGCAATCGCGGTCGGGCGGCAGTGTTGTTTTGTGCGCGCCCGTTCATGGTTTGCCTTACTCGTCCTTGTTAATGGAGCCGCGTAGCGATGCGGCGGCCCTGTATATTTCAATCGCGGTTATTGCTATGCAGAGGATTACCGGCCCGGCTATCACTCCGGCAAGGCCGAATACGTTTACGGCGCCAAGCACGCTGAAAAATAGCAGAAGCGGGTGCAAATTAGTCCTTCCGCTTATGAGAAGCTGGCGGAGCACGTGGTCAACGAAGCCGAGAAGGACAATGCCGTTGAATGCGGCAAGATAAAGGCCTGTTGAGGTTTTGCCGGTAACCGCTAAATAGATTGACGCCGGAAGCCATACAAGCGTTGTGCCTATGCCTGGCAGAAACGAAAGCAGAAACATGGCAAAGCCCCAAAGCATGGGAGAATTCAGGCCCGCAACCCAGAAGGAAAGCCCGCCAAGAATGCCTTGAAGCGCCCCTATAAGCACCCCTCCGTAAAACGTCGCGGTAAGCACGGTGCGCGTTCTGTTAAGAAGGCGTTCCTTGTGAATGTCTGAAAGCGGAATGATGTCGCGCACGATGTTTAAAAGCTTGCCGCCGTCAAGGAATAAAAAGAACATTGTAATAAACGATACCGCGAGGTTAAAGAAGAACTCCGCGAAACTTTTAATGGCGCTTTTTATGCCGAAAGAGAGGTAGCCGCCGGACTCTTTCATGGCTTCGGCTACAAGTCTGTGAATGTCAAAGGCCGAGGTGTCAACGTACCGGCTGACGAATTTTTGAATGTAAGGCACGATGAAAATCGGCGTATTGTGCGCCCTGACCTGTATGCCGTTGATGTACTCCTCGGCCCGGCCGTAAAGCCCGGATATTTCGGTGGTCAGCGCAAGGCCGACAACGGCAAGCGGTATCATCAAGAATAAGGCTACGGTAAAACACGCAAGAAGAGATGAGACTGTCCTGTTGTTGGTTTTTTTTAAAAGCTTCTTGTAGTATGGGTGGAATAATATTACGAGTATGATGCCCCAGAAGACGGCTATGAGAAATGGGCGCATGATCAGATACATGACGTATCCGACGGCAAAAGCGAAGATTAAGGCTATTATGCGTTCAGTTTTCATCGAGGTTCAAGGTTATACGCGTGAAAATCGCAAAGTATTTTTTTAAGGCGCATTTGTTTAGGCGTATCAAGATAGTTGTCCGGCGCAGGTATCTTTTGATTTCCGGCCTCATTAACAGTATAATATCATATTGTTAAAAAACAATGCGGTTTTTCACCGTGTTGTCAGAAGATTTAAGGGGTGAAAAGTATGGCTGTAAAGGCAGTGGCGCTTCTTTCAGGCGGGCTTGACTCGACGCTTGCCGTAAAACTTATGATTGAGCAGGGCATAGAGGTATTCGCGCTCAACTTTACTTCGGCTTTTTGCACGTGCAACGCCGGCGGCAAGGCGCATGGCGGGTGCAAGAGCGAGTCGAAAAG
Source organism: bacterium (assembly GCA_004298725.1). Lineage (GTDB taxonomy): Bacteria > Desulfobacterota > GWC2-55-46 > GWC2-55-46 > GWC2-55-46 > SCQA01. The sequence continues at coordinate 2,081 of SCQA01000025.1, read as the reverse complement.
AGTGGCCGATGAATTCGGCATACCCATAAAAGTAATGCTCAAGGGGTTTGATTATATAGAGATTGTCAGAAACGCTAAACACGGTTACGGCAAAGGCATAAACCCGTGCATTGATTGCAGAATATATATGTTTAACATCGCCAAGGAGTACATGCAAGAGATAGGCGCGTCGTTCATTATTACCGGCGAAGTCCTTGGCCAGAGGCCCATGAGCCAGCGTCTTGACGCTTTTCATTTAATAGAAAAAGAGTCGGACCTTGAAGGTTACATATTAAGGCCGCTTTGCGCCCAGCACCTTACTCCGACGATAGCGGAACAGACGGGCCTTGTTGACAGGGAACGCCTTCTTGCCGTCTCCGGCAGAAGCAGAAAAGAACAGATTGGGCTTGCCAAAGAGTTAGACATTAACGATTACCCGTGCCCTTCAGGCGGGTGCCTGCTTACGGACAAGATGTTTTCAAAAAAAGTAAGAGACCTTCTTGACCATACAAAAGACGTGACAAAGAGGGATTTGAACCTATTAAAGTCAGGCAGGCACTTCAGATACAACGGAGTGAAGATAATAGTCGGCAGGGACGAAGTTGAAAACGCTAAGCTTAAAAGCCTTGCCGGGTCCGGCGACATACTTGTTGAGCCTGCCAACTTCGCGGGTCCGGTCGCGCTTATAACTGACGATACGGGCAACGGCGCGCGCGCTTTTGCCGCAAGCCTTGTGGTAAGGTATTCGTCCGGCAAGGCGGACGGCTCGGCCATGCTTACGGTAACGTTAAACGGCGCGTCAGAGGTTCTGGCCGCGCCGGAGCCTGCCTCTGATGAGCGTATAGACAAGGCGCGCGTATGCTGAAGGCCTTTGCCGCTGATAGTGCCTCTGTTGGCGTAAATCGGTTAGATGCCGTTAGTCCCGGCGCGCAGAAGAAATATGGGCGTCTGAAAGAAATACTTCAAGGTATGCGCTCGGTCGTAGTGGCGTTCTCAGGCGGCGTTGATTCCACGTTTCTTTTGAAAGCGGCGTTTGACGCGCTTGGCGAAAAAACCGCGGCAGTTACAGCCACTTCTCCGACGTACCCGGACAGAGAATTAAACGAGGCAAAAAAACTTGCAGTCTTAATCGGAGCAAGGCATATTGTATTCGAGTCTAACGAGCTTTTGATACCTAATTTTTCCGAGAACACCGAAAAGAGGTGTTACTTTTGCAAGAGCGAGCTTTTTGCCATTGCTTTTGAAAAGGCGCGCCAGATGGGTTTTGAATGCTTGGCAGACGGCTCCAATGCCGATGATTTAAAGGACTACAGGCCCGGCAGGGCCGCCGCAAAGGAGCTTGGCGTAAGAAGCCCGCTTCAGGAGGCAGGGCTTTCAAAAAGTGAAATACGCGAGCTTAGCTGTGCCCTTCAACTTCCTACGTGGAATAAGCCCGCGTTCGCGTGTTTGTCCTCGCGTTTTCCTTACGGCACAAAAATTACCGAAGAAAGGCTTTCAAAGGTGCAACGCGGCGAAGACCTGCTTGCCTTGCTCGGTTTCAGGCAGTTCAGGGTGCGTTATCACGGCGACAGTGTAAGAATAGAGGCAGACCCGTGTGAGATGAACCGTCTGCTTGACGAGGTTCTGAGAAAAAAAATAATTGCCGGGTTTAAAGAGATAGGCTTTATTTACGTTACAATTGATCTTGAAGGCTACAGAACAGGCAGTATGAACGAGGCGCTTAGGAAAGAGACAGAGCAATAATTCTGGTTCGGGTTTTTAGGCAGTTGATGGGAATTAATCCAACTGGGGCTTTTTGCGAATGCAAAAAGCCCCCGTTGTTTTTTTCTCCTATTTCAGGGTATCAATACCCTTCTTGGGAGAGGGCGGGGTTGCGGATTAGACAATACGGATAAACACAAAAGCAGACGGCAAAACGTCAATCCGTGCGTGTGCCAATAGGAGTTCCCTGCCGTAGGCATGGCATATCAGGTTAAATTACGTCGTGGGCGCGCATAGAATTTCGGATTTTTCGGCATGGTTTTCTTTATAAAGAGTTTTGCCCGGTTCTTTCTTTTTCGGCGGCGAGCCACGCGCTGAAGTGGCGTTCCATTACGGAGCGG
>SCQA01000185.1 GCA_004298725.1 bacterium | reverse complement strand
GAGCTGAACCACGGGCATTAAGGTTGTTACCACGCCGGTGTGCCCGTTCCACTTGTCATCGGGCGTGTCTATGGTTACGAGCGTCTTTACGCCGGACTCGTTCCACTGGGCAAGCTCTTCGCCAAAGAGAATGTCGTCCGGCGCTTTGGAGCCGTATATAAGCGTAAGAGCGCCAAATGAATCTCTGCGCGCTAATATGGACTTTATAAGCCCTCTCATGGGCACGACGCCTATGCCGCCCGCTACAAAGAGGATGTCTTTTCCTTCTAATTCGTTAAGGTCAAAGCCTTTGCCGAAAGGCCCTCTTACCCACAAGGTGTCGCTTTTTTTCAGCCTGTGAAGCGCGGCTGTAAGGCTTCCAACCGCTCTTATGCAGAATTCAAACGAGCCGTGGCCGTTGTCAGTTCCGGTTCCGTTACTTGAACACGGCCCGGCGACTGAAAAAGGGGCCTCGCCGAAGCCCGGAAGCCCGGCCATGAAGAACTGCCCGGGCGCGAAAACAAACGCGCCTTCAACAGGCCTCAGTCTGAAGAGCCGTTCTTTTTCAGTAAGCCTTGTTACGCGCTCTACCGTGCACTTAACGGGAAGGTACGCTGACACCGGTCCTGAGTTATTTTTTTGATTTGTATTCATGTATAAGTTCGTTGGTTATTTCAGTTATATTTATCTTAACAAGGCACGTTCTGGAGCACCTGCCGCAACCCACGCAAAAGAGCGAGCCGAATTTGTCGGTAAGGTAGTTGAATTTTCTATTGAAGCGGTGTTTAAGCCTTTCGCCCCTTGATTTTCTGAAGTTATGCCCGCCGGCGACTTTGGCGAAGTCTTCAAGCGTGCAGGCGTCCCAGTAGCGCACACGCTCGCCTTGGTTAAGGTTTATCGTCATTTCGTCTTTTACGTCAAAGCAGTAACACGTGGGGCATACGTTGTTGCACGAGCCGCAACCGGTGCAAATGGAGCCTATTGTATCCCATACAGGGCTGTCGTTGCTTTTTGAATATATCTCCGGCAGTTTTGACGGCTCGCATTCGACAGCGGCTGTAAAAGACGCGTACCTTTGTTTTTTGAACGCTTCCATTTTGCCAAGTTCTTTCGCGGTCGGGTTTCGTGTTTTAGCGTATTTGGCAAGGGCTGTGGCGCCTGCCTCGGTGCCGGTTTCCACGATAAAGCCGGACGCGGACGTATGCAGGAATATGTCAAATCCGTTTTCAATGTTCAGTGTGCCGAGGCTTTTGCAAAAACAATATTTGTCCGGTACGCACGACGCACCGATAATAAGCGTTGAGGCGCGCCTTGCAAGGTAGTTGGCGTCAGGGGCGCCTGCGCTAAATACGCTGTCAAGCAGGGTAATGGCGCGTATGTCGCACGGGTGAAGGCCTATGATAGCCTGCTTTTCGGCGGATATAACGGCTGTGCAGTCGTTCTTTTCAATGTTGAATTTTAAAAGCGTTTCACGTGGAGGAAAAATGACGCCCTTGGCTGATATGTGCGTCGGGGTAAGAAAAAGTTCAAGTTCTTTAAAAGCGGAAAGTTCAGCGAACGCGGGAAAGCCGTCTTTTTTGATTGTTCCGAAGACCTTTCCATCCGAAAGCAGGCCGTCAAAGAGGTCTTTAAGGCCGTTTTTTGGGAGGAAGCGGAGGTTTTTGTTCATAAACCCTTTGTCAGGACATATACTTTATGGCGCAGTCCGGGCAAAGCCCGTGAGTAAAGCCAGCGTCCGAATGCGCTTCTATGTATGTTTCCAGTTGTTTCCAGAAGCCGCCTTCGTCTCTTATCCTCTTGCAGGAGGCGCATATCGGCAGAAGCCCCTTTAACACCTTTACGTTTTCGAGCGCTTTAAGCAGGCTCTCCGTAAGCTGTTTCCGTTCGGCTTCGGCCTTATGCTTATATAGCGCTATCTCGATGACAACGCGCAGTTCCCTTTTTTGAAATGGTTTTAATATATATCCGAACGGTTCCGTTATCTTTGCGCGGGCAAGTTTTTCTTCGTCAGAATACGCGGTAATGTATATTACAGGCACGTCAAGCGTGGAGCGTATTATTTCCGCGGCTTCTATTCCGTCCATTTTGCCTTTTAATACAATATCCATCAGCACAATGTCTGGACGCTTGGCGGTAGCTTGTTTAATGGCGTCTTCGGCGTTGTCAATAACCGTTGTAACTTCATAACAGCCAAGTTTAGTCAGATGTTCCATCAGTGTAGCCACAGTCAACTGCCCGTCTTCTACAATCATTACGCTAATTTTTTTCATGATGCACCTCGTCCATTGCTGTATAGTATCCACTTAAAGTGGTTATTCGCTTGCGTGTTGCAATAATAGACCTGAAACGGCTGGAGCGCAATACAATAATAGTGGTTTGATTATAACAGAGAGGCTATAAGCTGTCTATGCGGCAAAAAATACGCCAAAGAATACTTGACAAATTTGATAAGGTATATTAAATTATATATATTCGCCCGAGGGCATGTTGTTAGAATGCATGGGTAAGGCCTTAAAATACAGAGGGTTAGGCAATTGAGGTTATCCACAAAAGGACAATACGCCGTGCGCGCCGTGGTGAATCTTGCGTGCCATACCGGAGATAAACCGGTAACGCTTAAGGATATTTCAGTTGAAGAAGGAATTTCCCTTTCTTATCTGGAACAGCTCTTTGTTAAACTTAGAAAGGGCGAAATCGTAAACAGTGTGCGCGGCCCTGGCGGCGGGTACGTGCTTGCAAAGCCGTCTTCAAAGATAAGCGTTGGAGAGGTTATAGCCGTTGTGGAGGAGCCGCTGAACCCGGTTGCCTGCCTTGACACCGGAGCCGGTTGCGAACGCGCGGACAGGTGCAGTACGCAGAGCGTGTGGAAGGGCCTTGCCGTGAAGATAGCTGAATTCTTGAATTCCATTACCATTGAAGACCTATGCGCTGAGGTGGCCATGCACTCCGCGAGCGGTTCAAAACCGCTGGCAAGCACGCGCGACCTTTGCGGAGTAGGCACCGATTAAATAGCTTTATAATATCAAAACACCGGGTATAGCAAGGAGGTTTTTGTCTTGAAGAGAATATATTTCGACCATAACGCCACGACGCCGGTTCATGAAGAGGTCGTTACCGCGATGTTGCCGTACCTTACCGAAGAGTGGGGCAACCCGTCGTCAATCCACTGGGCCGGAAGGGCGCCTAAGAAGGCGGTGGAAGAGGCGCGTGATAAAGTAGCCGCCCTTTTTAACTGCACTCCGGCTGAAATAATATTCACAAGCTCAGGCACCGAGGGCGACAACCACGCCATAAAGGGCCTTGCCTACGCCAGAAAAGACAAGGGCAACCATATAATAACCACGAAAGTCGAGCATCCGGCGGTACTGAACACTTGCAAGCAATTAGCCAAAGAGGGTTTTGACGTAACGTACCTTGGCGTTGATTCAGGCGGCCTTATAAGCGTAGACGAGCTTGAAAAGGCAATTACGCCCAAGACGATACTGATTACCATAATGTACGCCAATAACGAAACAGGCGTAATATCTCCCATAAAAGAAGCGTCGGACGTAGCGAAGAAGCACGGCGTAGCCTTTCACACGGACGCGGTGCAGGCCGCCGGCAAAGTGCCTATTGATTTAAGCGTTCTTAATATCGACCTCATGGCGATATCAGGGCATAAGCTTTACGCCCCCAAAGGGGTTGGAGCGCTTTACGTGAAACGCGGCACGCGGCTTGTGCCTTTGATACACGGAGGCCACCACGAAAGGAACAGGCGCGGCGGCACGGAGAATGTTGCTGGAATAGCGGCTCTTGGCAAGGCGTGTGAAATAGCCGGCCGGGATATGGAGAAAGAGGCGGCGCACCTTAGCGCTTTAAGAACGAGGCTTGAAAAAGGCCTTGCTGAAAAGGTGCCGCATATAACGATAAACGGGCACCCTGAGAAGCGCCTTCCGAACACGGCCAACGTCAGTTTTGAATTCGTTGAAGGAGAGTCGTTGCTGTTGAACCTCGACATGAAGGGCATTGCCGCGTCAAGCGGTTCGGCCTGCACGTCGGGAAGCCTTGAGCCGTCGCACGTTTTGCTGGCTCTTGGCGTGCCGGTGGAAAATTCTCACGGTTCGGTAAGGTTCAGCCTCGGCAAGGGGAATACCGCCGAGGACGTTGATTTTCTTATTGAGGTAATGCCCCCGATAGTGGAGAGAATGAGAAGCATGTCTCCGCTTTACGCCGGAATAAAATTATAAGCGCGTATAAAACACCGGTCTTCCGGTTGATTCACATAAAAACGGCATATTAAAAAGACAACTTACAGGAGATTATAATGTACAGCGAAAAGGTAATGGACCACTTTTCAAACCCGAGAAATGTCGGCGAGGTTGAAAACGCCAACGGCACCGGAACCGTCGGTAACCCGGCCTGCGGCGACATAATGAAGCTTACGGTAAAGATAGAAAACGACGTAATAACCGACGTTAAATTCAAGACCTTCGGTTGCGGCGCGGCAATAGCCACAAGCTCGATGGTTACGGAGCTTGTGAAAGGCAAGGCGCTTGATGACGCCGAAAAAATATCCAACGCGAGCGTGGCCGAGGCCCTTGACGGGCTTCCTCCGGTGAAGATGCATTGCTCAAACCTCGCCGCGGACGCTTTACACGCGGCTATAGAGGACTATAAAAAGAAAAAGGCCGAAAAAAAGTAGCAATATGCACAGCCGGTTGTCTAACGGAAATGACGGCAGGGCGATGAAGACAGGTCGTAATGCCGCATTGTGAAGTTGCAAAGAGTATTGGCTCTGAACCCCAAAAATGCGTTAAAATCATTTTTGGGGTTTTTGCTTTGCAGTGCGCGATACGTCGCGTTTACGCAAATTGAGTCGGGTAGCGATGTTTTCGTAAGATAAAAACAAGGTGTTTTGCGATGACCGGAGATAAAAAGAAGAGAGTGGTAGTGGCCATGAGCGGAGGGGTTGACTCGTCCGTTGCGCTGGCGCTTTTAAAAGAGCAGGGTTTTGACTGCGTGGGCGTTACAATGCAGTTGTGGGACTACTCGGCAAAGGATGACGCGTGCGGCGCCACAACCGGCAGTTGTTGTTCGCCTGACGACGTAAACGACGCGAGGGCCGTGGCGGACAAGCTTGGCGTTCCGTTTTACGTCGTCAACGTGGAAGAGGCTTTTTCAAAAGAAGTGGTTGATTACTTCGTAAACGGCTATTTAAACGGCCAAACACCAAACCCATGCGTAAAGTGCAACCAGATTCTTAAATTTGAAACGCTTTTAAAAAAGGCGTTATGCCTTGAAGCGGATTTTCTTGCCACGGGGCATTACGCGAGGATTGCAAACTCAGCCTCAGGTTATTCACTTTTAAAAGGCGTTGACCAGGATAAAGATCAGAGTTATTTTCTCTTTACCATGACGCAGGAACAGCTTTCAAGAACCCTCTTTCCTCTTGGCGGCCTTACAAAAAAAGAGGCGCGGGCTTATGCCGGAAGATTGGGGCTTAAAACCTCGGAAAAGAAAGAGAGTCAGGAAATATGCTTTGCGTCCGATGCCGGTTACGCCGCGTTTCTCTCCAACCGGATAACCGCCGAGGAGGGGGACATTGTAACGCTCGAGAACAAAACGCTTGGAAGGCATAAAGGGCTTTTTAATTATACGGTGGGGCAACGAAAAGGGCTTAACCTTTCAGGCGGGCCGTTTTACGTGCTTGGCATTGACACCGCCAAAAACCGTCTGATAATAGGCCGCGAAGGCGACCAGTATTCAAACGGCCTTGTCGCAAGCGAATTAAACTGGATAAATAATGCGGCTAAAAACACGGCGCTCTCCGGGGTGCTTGAAAATGTAACCGTGAAAATACGCTACCGTCACGCCGGAGTAAAAGCCTGCGTGAAGATGACAAACGGCAACTCCGCCGAGGTGCGGTTTACCGCGAAGGAAAAGGCCGTTGCGCCCGGGCAGGCCGTGGTGTTTTATAACAACGACGAAGTCCTCGGAGGCGGCTGGATAGACCATGCTCTCTAACACGCGTACATTAAGCCGGCCTAAAACAGCGGCCATTGCCACGCTTGGGTGCAAGGCTAACCAATACGACTCGTCCGCCATTGAAGATATGCTCTTAGCCGGCGGTTTTTTAGTCGTTGATTTTTCCGGCCCGGCTGACGCCTACATAATAAACACCTGCACGGTAACGGGCGGAACCAACAGCCAATCCCGCGCTGTGATACGCAAGGCGCGTAAAATGAACCCGGACGCGGTTGTTATTGTAACGGGTTGCTACGCTCAAATGTCGCCTGATGAAGTGAAAAATATTGACGGCGTTGATTACATACTCGGTAACCCTGAAAAAGACCGCGTGCTTGAGTGCCTTGAGAAAGGCAAAGGCAGGCAATATGCGAGTCCAGCGCCGCTTGCAGGAGCAAAGGACTTTGGCGCGCCGTTGACTTTAAGGGCGTTCTCCTCCGGCGGCAGGGCGCGCGTGAACCTCAAGGTGCAGGACGGTTGCGACAGGGCGTGTTCTTATTGCATAATACCCAAGGCCAGAGGGCGCTCACGGAGCCTGCCCATTGAAACCCTTGAAAAAGAAGTTGCCTTGCTCGTTCAAAAAGGCTACAAGGAGATAATACTGACGGGCATACACCTTGGCGCGTACGGTAAAGACTTGCCTAAGGCGTCAAGCGTCTGCGAAGTTATCCGCATGGTGCGGCGCTTTGACAATGCCTGCCGCTTCAGGATAAGCTCGCTTGACCCGGACGAAGTTACCGGCGAGTTTATCGGGCTTTTGGCGTCGTCAAAGAATATTTGCAACCATATGCACCTGCCGCTCCAGAGCGGGGACGACACAGTGCTTGGCAAGATGCGGCGCGCTTATACCAAAGACCTTTTTGCTGACAGGGTACAAAAGCTTGCGGCGCTTGTTAAAGACATATCCATAGGCGTTGACGTTATAGCCGGTTTTCCGGGCGAAGGTGAAAGGGAATTTGAAAATACATATTCATTGCTTGAGGCTCTGCCTGTTTCGTACATCCATTCTTTCCCTTATTCAAAAAGGGACGGAACCGTTGCGGTCAGCCTTCCCGGGCAGGTTCAGTTAGCCGTAATAAAAGAGCGTTGCATGAGGCTTAAAGTGCTTGACGCGCACAAAAGGCTCGCATTTTACAGGCGCTTTGAAGGCGCTATTGCCGAGGCGGTCTTTGAGGCGTCCGCGGACGCTAAAACAGGCCTCTTTAAAGGAAAGACAAAAAACTATATGCCGGTGTTTGTTGCAACGCCTTTCGCGGCCAAAAAGTTGCTGACGGTGCGGCTTGGACGGGCAACGGCGGAAGGGTTTGCCGGAACAATTTATTTGACTGATGGGCAAATTAAAAACAACTAAAATAGCCGAGTTCAACGGATGTTTGCCGTCGCCTGTCAAAGATGCCTGCCTTCTTGGCACGGTCTTCGTGCACAGGTCGTTCTTGAACGAGCCTGAAGGAAAAGGGCTTGAGTCAAACGAGAGGCTTGAGTTCCTCGGCGACGCAGTTCTTTCGCTTATTATAAGCTCAATGCTCTTTGAAAAGTTTCCGGCCCTTGACGAGGGCGAGCTTACGAGAATGAGGTCGCGCCTTGTGAACAGGCGCACGCTTTCCGGCTTAGCAAAGGAGCTTAAAATGGGCAAGCTTCTTTTGCTTGGCAGAGGCGAGGAGTTAAGCGGCGGAGAGCTGAACCAGACTATACTTGCCGGAGTATTCGAGGCGCTTGTGGCGGCGGTCTTTCTTGACAGCGGTATTAAGGCAACGGCGGTTTTTATGCAGAAGCTCTTTGAGCCGCTAATTGACGGCGCCAAGTGCCACGAGTCGTACTTTGATTATAAGCCGAGACTCCAGGAGGTTACTCAGCGCATTTTCAAATCAGCGCCAGTGTACAGGCAGGTTGGCGAGAGCGGCCCTTCTCATAAAAAAGTTTTTGAAGTGGAAGTAGAAGTAAACGGAGAAGTGCTTGGCAGAGGGGCCGCCGCAAGGAAAAAAGAGGCCGAGCAGGAGGCCGCGAAAGAAGCCCTTGAGAGGCTTGAAAAGTCCGGTAACGGCATAGACCTTCCCGATGGAGCAGATAGAGAGTAGCTGAATGGCGTGTGGAGCGCACACTATAGGGGCTTAGTAAAAAATCATGTTACGTACCTTTGATTTTGAATCAATAAGCGATCTCAATGCGAAATTACAGTTTAGTAGGGTGGGCACAGCCCACCATTTACAGGAGCGAGCCGATTTTCCGGTGGGCGGTGCCCATCCTACGGTTAAAACCGTCAGCCGGAGACATATTCCGGTAAAGAGGAATCCAAACAGGGATAGCTAACTCCTGACGGCACAACAAAAGAGAAAGTCTGTGCGGGTTGAATTTTCAGAGCGGCGTATTTAAGACGTTTCCGTTTGTCTTTTCGCAAGCACAACGGTAAACGCGGCAAAGGCCATTATAAGCACGCCCATTGCCTCCTGCCAGACTCCGTTGGTTATGTTGATAACGGCATACGACAACAAAACGCCGGCGGTAGCGTACTTCAGAAAGCGCCCTTCGTCGTTTTGTTCTTTTAAAGGCGCTTTTACCGCCTTTGCTATTACAACCACCCAAAAAAGTAAAAAAGCGCATAGCCCGATAATGCCAATTTCAAAAAGTATCTGCAGGACGAGGTTATGAGGGTTCGTCGTTCCGTGGGAAGTTGCCGAGAAGTATTTGTAGGTTGCTCCGTTCTTGTTCCACTTCTCTAAAAAACCTTTGTCAACTGCCACTGACGCGATTTTTTTCCAGCCGTAGCCGTAACCCAGCACGGGCTTTACTTTTATCATGTCTATTGTGCCGCGCCATATGGCGAGCCTTCCGTTAAGGGCTTCGTCGTTGTCGGTAACGTAGGTGTAAGGGTTAAGAAGCGTTTTGTATCGCGTGAAAGATTCCGGCTTTAAACCGTAGAGCGCGGCTATAAGCGCAAGGCAAAGGACGGCTCCCGCAATCAAAGCTTTGTATCTTCTGCTAAGCGCGGCAATTAAAAACATGGCAAGGCCGAACGCCAGTATTTGCGTTCTGTGATTATTTAAAAACGACAGCCCTACCCATAATAAAAGCATGGCAACAAGTCCGGCCTTCTTGCCCGGCGAGCGGCGAAACGCGAAGATATAGGCCGTAAGCAGTGGTATGAAAAACGTTGCATGCGTGGAGTATCCTCCGAGAAATATATTTTCTTTGTTTGCCCTGTCAAGCCAGTGCAGTAAGACCGAAGGGCTGTTTTTGAATATAATTATCGTCGAGAGCGCTGTAAAACCGGCGAAGATGGAAAAGAGAAGAGGTTTTATTTCGTCAAAATTCCGGTATTCGGTTACTATGACTGCAAAAACCACAATTTGGTATAAAAGGTTTTTTCTTATGGCGTTGAGGCTCTCTATTGCGTATGGGCCGAGAAGCGAGCTGACAAGGCACACGGCCGCGAGAAGAATTAACGCCTGAACTGCTTTGTTTGTGAAGGGTATTTTAGCGGAGCCGCGAATAAGGCGTATTGAAAAAAGGACAAGGACAGTTACAAAGGCGGCGCTTCTTATTCCGGCGTATGGTCTGAAAGGCTGAAAAAATAAAAAGATTGCCAGAAAGACGGTTATGAGCCTGTGTTTCTCAGTGTATTCGTCAATTTTTTGTAAGAATGCCTTCATCGGTTAAGCGCTATTCTAAAAACTCATAGCGCGAAGATGCTTCTTTTCTAATTTAACTGTTTAATCGCGGTGAATCGTCAAAATATAACGCCTTGCTTATAAAAATATCATAACACCCGCGTAAAGTCTATTTGCATCTTGCTTGCTTGGCGCGCTTCCATTGACACGGCGGCTCGCAAGAAGATATAATTAATCGCAGGTTTTTTGTTTGCCTCCTTTCCCTTTACGGGGTATCAACCCCCTTCTTGGGGGAGGGCGGGGCGGGGGTGCAGATGGATAAATACAGCTTTTTCGTAAAATCACTACTTGGCTTGCAGGCGGTGCGGGTATGATTGGAAAGGCGCTTATTGTAATTGGTATAATCATCGCGCTTATCGGCGTAATATTTACTGTTGCGCCTAAACTCCCGTTTCTTGGCAGGCTTCCAGGCGATATTATTTACAAGAAAGCCAACTTCACGGTCTATTTTCCGCTTACAACGTCAATTATTATAAGTGTTCTTCTATCGGTTATTTTTTATTTTATTTCAAAGCGATAGAGTGGCGGAAATGAGACTTTCTGCGTGAGAGTTGTATTTTTAACACACATGCTATATCGTAATATCTTAGTAACATACTGAATTATCTATATGTTAACAAAAGGCACGGTTATTGCTTTATATTAGCTTGTCATGAGACAATACACTATAAAAGAAATAATAACTTTTTCAGGAATAGGCCTTCATTCCGGCACAAACGTTAATGTGCGTATAATGCCGTCCGCAGAAAACACAGGCATAGTATTTATTAGAAAGGACGTTGCCGGTTCGCCGAGAATAAAGGCTGAAGCAGGCAACGTGATTGCCACTAATTATGCCACCACCCTTGGGGTAAAGGGCGTAAAGGTGTCAACCGTTGAGCATCTGCTCGCCGCTTTTTACGGTCTTGGAATTGACAACGCGGTTGTCGAGCTTGACGGCCCGGAAGTTCCGGTGCTTGATGGAAGCGCGGCGCACTTTATAGAAATGTTGGAAGGCGCCGGTCTTAAAGCACAGCACGCTTTAAAAACGTATCTTGTAATAAAGAAGCCTATAAAAGTCTCTGAAGGTGACAAGTACGTTCTTATACAGCCTTCAGCTGACATGGACTTTTCAATTGATTACAGCATTGACTTTGCCCATCCGTTCGTGGCAAGGCAGTCGTTTTCAAGCCAGTTTTCAAGGGATATATTCAAAGACGAAGTCGCCAGCGCCAGGACCTTCGGTTTCCTCAACGAGGTTGAAGCGCTTCGCGCCAACGGCCTTGCAAGGGGCGGTTCGTTAAATAACGCCGTGGTTATAAGCGACACGCGCATACTTAACGAAGGCGGGCTGAGGTATCCCGATGAGTTTGTCCGTCACAAAGTGCTTGATATGATGGGAGACATCTCTCTTGCGGGTATGCCCATAATAGGCTGTATATCGGCGCACAGGTCCGGTCACGCGCTTAACTTCAAGCTTGTTCAGCAGATACTCAGAAAGCGGGACTGCTGGGAAGTAAGCGACTCGCTTGAAAGAGAAGAGTCGAAGCGTTTTTTTATTGAAGACGGCGCACCCGCGCTTGCGTGATTTTTGACGGCGCAGTTAATTTTATAGGTACTTTCTAAAAAGCCCCGTAATACGGGGCTTTTTGTTTTTCCGCTTTTTTTTGTTAGTGTCACATGATTAACCCGCCTGATTGTAAAAATCGCGTTAGTATGTTAGAATTTTATGTATATGCCAAGCGCGACAATAGAAGCCGGCAAGACAACCAAACTACAGGTGAATTTTCAAGACAACGGGCTTGCCATGCGTCTTTTTGGCGAGTCCGGAGAAAACCTTAAACGGCTTGAAAAGAAGCTTGGCGTGGTTCTTGACACAAGGGGCGCGCTCGTAACCATTCACGGAGAGCCGTCAAAGGCCGAAATAGCCGAGCGCATACTGCTTGGCGTTTACGCGCTTCTCAAAAAAGGGTATCAGTTATCCCCTCATGACGTTGACTATGCCTGCCGGGCCGTGTCCGCCGACAAGGACGTTGACCTTGCCGGAATATTTCTGGATACGGCCTTTGTGTCTTTCAGGAAGAAGATCATAGCCCCTAAGAGCGCGGTGCAAAAGAAGTATATTGACGCGATACGCAAGCACGATATCGTCTTTGGCATAGGACCTGCCGGCACCGGCAAAACATACCTTGCAATGGCAATGGCGGTTTCAGCCTTAACGGACAAGCAGGTTGACAGGATAATACTGACAAGGCCCGCGGTTGAAGCTGGTGAAAAGCTCGGCTTTCTGCCCGGCGACCTGACCGCGAAGATAGACCCTTATTTACGGCCTTTATACGACGCGCTTCACGACATGATAGATTATGAAAAGACGCAAAAGCTCATAGAAACAGGCGTAATAGAGGTTGCCCCGCTCGCGTTCATGCGCGGCAGGACGTTAAACGATTCCTTCATAATACTTGACGAGGCGCAAAACACCACTATCGAGCAGATGAAGATGTTTCTGACAAGGCTCGGTTTCGGCTCAAAGGCCGTAATAACCGGCGACATAACGCAGATAGATTTGCCCCTTGCCAAGCCGTCAGGCCTTGTCGAGGCGCAAAAGATACTTGAAGGTGTTGAAGGCATAGAGCAGGTATTTTTTTCGGAAAACGACGTAGTGCGCCACCCTCTTGTTCTTGAGGTTATACGCGCGTTCGAGAGGATGGAAAATAAGAAAAAGGCTGTGGCTGTTATAGAGCCGTAGATTGTTAAATGACAGGTGTTAGCGGTTAGGGGCGAGTGAATAAAGCAGTGTTAAGTGATTAGGTTGTCGTTTCCTTCCTTCTCTCTCATGCGCGGGGAATGGATTTTAAGTCAGGAGTTAGCGGTAAAGGCGGTGGTTAGTGCTTAGGGGTTAGTAAGACAGTAAGCACACTCAGCCCCCCTTTAAAAAAGAGGAAAAAAGGCGGCGGTAAGAGGATTAGCAAGTTAATCACCGGCCACTAAACATTAACGACTAAATGGAGTCAAGTTGCCTGTATTCATAGCGGACGAGGCAGGGCTTAAAAAGAGCCGCCTGACAACCAAAATAATAAATTTCGCGCTTGAAGAACTCGGCTTAAAGGGTTCCGAGGTTAGCGTACTTATTACGGGCGACGAAGGTATGCGTGCCCTTAACAAGAAATTTCGCAGAATAGATAAGCCGACCGATGTTTTAAGTTTTCCAATGGACGAGAGCGGCATGCTTGGCGACATAGCAATATCTGTTGACAAGGTTGTATTGCAGGCAAAAGAGTTCGGCGTAAGCTTTGAAGAAGAGCTTGCAAGGCTTTTGATACACGGGCTTTTGCACTTAATCGGCTACGACCACGTAAAAGGCGGGCGCCAAGCCGCTAAGATGAAGGCAAAAGAGGCAGTGCTTTTAAACGGACTTAAAAAGAACGGGCTTGTTTGATTATTTAAGGAGAAAGAGATGAAGTATAAAGTAAATCTCAAAAAGACAGAAGAAGGTTATGCCGTATGGGTTCCGGGTTTGCCAGGTTGCTGGTCGCAGGGGCAGACCGAAGAAGAAGCTCTTGATAATATTAAAGACGCCATAAAGGGGTATATGGAGGCTGTTGACGAATTAAGTAAAGATAAAGAGTGCCGCTACGTGGAAGTAAGAGGCCATGTCTGAATTGCAGGGTATAAGCCACCTTAGAGCGGTGAAGGCTTTTGAAAAAGCCGGTTTTAGGGTTCTAAGGCAGGGCAAGCATATAACAATGACTAACGGCGAACGGATTATTACCATTCCAAGGGCGAATCCCGTCAATTCTTTTACAATGGCAGGGATTGTGAAGGATGCAGGGCTTAGCTCAGACGTGTTTAAAAGACTTTTATAAGATGAAGGCAAGAGAGGCTGTGCTTTTAAGCGGAGTTAAAAAGACGGGGCTTGTTTCTTTATTTCCACCCCCCGTCAGATGGGGGAGAGGAAATAAAGGCAAGCATTAAACTTTAAGCGGAGATAAAGCAGGGGTAATTGCTTGAGGTTTTTTTATGGATAAGGGAACCAAGATTATAAAACCGCAGGGCTGGCTTGAGAGCCTTAACTGCGCCATTGAGGGCGTGCTATACGCCTTCAAGACGCAGAAGCACGTGAAAGTGCATTTTGTTATTGCAGTAGGCGCTCTCTTTTTAAGTTTGCTTCTTAAGCTCCCGATGGTAGAGTTTGTCCTCTTCGCCGTTTCCATAATAATTTTACTTTTTGCCGAGATGTTCAACACGGCCATTGAAGAGGCCGTCAATCTTATAGAAGAGCGCCACCACAAAATAGCCAAAAACGCCAAGGATGTTTCCGCCGGAGCTGTGCTTATATCGGCCATAGGCGTTGCCATGATGGTATATATGATATTATCGAAATATTTTCACGAGCCGGCCGTGTTGGCGCTTCGTCAGGCGCGCGTCTTTTCAGGCCACCTTGCGGTAATATCGCTTCTTTTCGTGCTTATAGCGGTTGTGGCGTTCAAGGCGACCATCGGCAAGGGAACTCCTCTTCACGGCGGTATGCCAAGCGGCCATTCTGCAGTGGCGTTCTCGCTGGCGTCGTCAATAGCGCTACTTACTCTTAATCCGCTTGTAGCCGTATTTTCATTCGTCCTCGCGGGCATGGTTAGCCACTCAAGGCTACTCGGGCGTATCCACACGATGCTTGAAGTCTTTTTCGGAGCCGTCCTCGGCATAGGGCTTACGTTTTTTATCTTCTGGTTATTTTCCTTGTCAATTAAATGAATGGAGCGTTCGCGGAGCCGCGTTGCCGCTTGGCGGCATGGTTTTTGTCGCTCTGCGGCATTGCCGCGGATAAATATAAATGACATCATCTTGCAATCAAAATATCGCGTTGTTTACGGCGGGGTGCTTCAAAAAAAGAATAGCTCTTGCCATGTTATCCGGCGTGCTTCTTATCCTTTCCTTTGCGCCGTTCGGCGTTGCCTTGCTCGCGTGGGTAGCGTTCGTGCCGCTTTTTTTCGCGTTACGCACCGGTGATATGGACAAGGTTGAAACCGGGTTAAAAAAAGCTTTCGTAATCGGCATTATAGCCGGTTTTGTCTTTTATGTCGGCACGGTGTACTGGGTTGTAAATTCCATGTTTTTCTACGGAGGCGTGCCGCTATATTTCAGCGTGCCGATAATGCTCGTGCTTGCGCTCTACCTCGCCGTTTACACGGGGGTGTTCGCAATGTTTGCCCATGTTACGAATGGCATGGGAGGCCTTTCAAGGCTTGTGTTACTGCCGTCCGCGTGGGTTGGGCTTGAGTACCTGAGGGCGCATCTTTTAAGCGGGTTTCCGTGGGTGCTTCTCGGTTATTCGCAAATGCCGTACCTGCCGGTTATACAGATAGCGGACGTGACAGGCGTTTGGGGCATTTCGTTTGTTGTAATGACAATGAACGCGGCTATTTTTTTTCTCTCAAGCGCGCTTATAGAAAGGCGCGGCGTTTTTCCGGTGAAGGAATTGCTGGTGGCGTTTGCGCTTGTTGCTTCCATATTGTCATACGGTTTTATTAGACTCAAGCAGGTGGAGGGCGATTTTTTTTCATGGCGGAGTTTCAGGGTCGGCGTCGCGCAGGGTTCGATTGAGCAGTCGTTAAAATGGGACGAGGCTTTTCAGGGAAGCACCATGGAAATATACCGCGCTCTTACCAAAAAGGCGGCTGACCTTGGCGCTCATTTAGTGATATGGCCGGAGTCTGCCGCGCCGTTTTTCATAAACGGGGACGGCCCGGATGCCGCGGTTGTCGGAACGATTGCGAAAGAAAGCCGGACATTCGTGCTTACAGGCATAGATACTTACGCAAGAAACCCGCTGTCGCGCACGACGGACTTTTTTAACAGCGCCGTGCTATTTTCGCCTTCAGGAGAGATGACGGCAAAGTACGACAAAACTCATCTTGTGCCGTTCGGCGAGTACGTGCCGCTTAAAAGGTTTTTGCCGTTCATAAAAAAACTTACCGCCGGAGTGGGCGATTTTAAAGAAGGCCCTGGGCCTGTGCCTTTGAAATTTATTAGCGACGGCGTGGGTATGTTGATATGCTACGAGGCGATATTTCCTGAAATAGCGCGGGGCGCCGTTAAAAACGGCGCCGCCGTTCTCGTTAACATTACAAATGACGCGTGGTTCGGCAAAAGCTCGGCTCCGTACCAGCACTTTGACATGTCCGCGCTTCGCGCCGTTGAAAACAGGGTTTTTCTTTTGCGCTCAGCAAATACAGGTATAAGCGGCGTGGTTGACCCCACGGGAAGGGTAAGAAAAAAGCTCGGGCTTTTTGAGAGGGACGTAATAAACGCTGTGGTAGGCATGAGAAGCGGCTCGCCGACTATTTACACTATTTACGGAGACGTATTCGCTTACTGGTGCCTTGCGGTTTCAAGCGCGTTTTGTGCCGCTATAATATTTAAACGGAGGTCTTAGAATGTTTGAGGAAGCTAAGGAGAGTTTAAAGGCCGTAAAGGCGCGTTTTGACGGTTTACGGAGTTTTCTTTGACCGCGCGGCCAAGGAAAAAGAATTAAAGGAGCTTGACGCGCGCTGCGCGGACCCAGCTATATGGGCTGATCAAGCCGAAGCCCAGAAGATAATGAAGCGCAAGGCGGATATAACTTCCGGCCTTTTAGCGATAGAAAAGATAAGTTCCGCCATTGAAGAAGCCGTGTTGCTGATAGAGTTTGCCGAAGAGTCAAGCGACCCTTCTCTGGCGCGCGAGGCGGATGAAAAAATAGCCGAGGCCGAGGCCGCTGTCAGCGCTGTTGAAGTGCGTCGCATGCTCGGCAAGGAAAACGACAGGCTTGGGGCGATAGTTTCCATACACCCGGGGGCCGGCGGAACCGAGGCGCAGGACTGGGCCAGCATGCTTTTAAGGATGTACCTTCGCTGGGCGGAAAAGAAGGGTTTTACAACGGAGGTGGTTGACTACCTGCCCGGTGAAGAGGCGGGGCTTAAGAGCGTTACGTTGACCGTTGAAGGCGAGTTCGCTTACGGCTACATGAAGGCCGAAGTGGGCGTGCACCGCCTTGTCAGAATATCTCCGTACGACGCCAATAAGCGAAGGCATACGTCATTTGCGTCCGTATTCGTGTATCCGGAAATAGAAGACGACATAGTCGTTGATATAAACGAGGCGGACTTGCGGGTGGATACCTTCCGCGCAAGCGGCGCGGGCGGCCAGCACGTAAATAAAACAGACTCGGCCATACGCATAACGCACTTGCCTACGGGCATAGTGGTGCAATGCCAGAACGAGAGGAGCCAGCACAAGAACAAGGCCATGGCCATGAAGCTTTTGAGGGCGCGGCTTTATGAACAGAAGCTGAAAGAGCAGGAAGAAAAGATGGACGTTTACCATAAGGAGAAAAAAGACATCGCGTGGGGGCATCAGATAAGGTCTTATGTACTGCAACCGTACCGGTTGGTAAAAGACCACAGGACAGGGCTTGAGTCCGGTAACGTTGACGCGGTGCTTGACGGAGACATTAACGCGTTTATAGAGGGTTACCTTCTTGGGCGTACCGAAGAGGCAAAGACGTAAGTAAAGAGTTAGCTGTTGTCAGTTGACGGTTTTCAGTTTTGTAGAGTGTGCGATGCCCGCCAAAAATCCGTCAGCCGGAGAGACAACCTACCGGCTCGATCGGTAAAGAGGGAACTCCTGACGGCACGGCAAACCCGCATAAAGATGGCTTTTAGCGCGCTGTTAAAAGGAAATATAGTGCGGAAATATTATGGCCGAGCAGGTGCGGCGATAAAGGCAAGTATGCCGGCAAGCGCTTCGCACTTCATTTTAGTGTAATATCGCAAGTTTCAATTTTGTTTCTTGCTTTAAATATACTTGGTTGAAATTAAAATAGCATTAGATGGTGTTTAGATATTATAGGAAAGCAGTGCTTCTTCTTCTTTTTTTTTGGGGGCGGTAGTGGTGGTGATGGGTAGGAACATGTTTAAAATCTGTTTCTACGGTAAATAGACTTTTTGGCGCGTTGGTTTCACGGTTTTTTGACAAATGGAATTGGCCTTGGCATGGTGAAACTGACTTCCTTTTACCCCCCCCC